>CANRHO010000027.1 GCA_947630435.1 uncultured Bacilli bacterium | reverse complement strand
GTTATCGTTAAAGATGATAATGCAAAAAATTTCCTATTAGACAAAGTAAGTAAAAACTTTAATAGTATTAAAACTATTGAAGAATTATAAAATATTAATGTATAAATTATTTTTAGATTAATTGTATAATTATAGTAATAATGTTAATGCTATAATTTCATAAAGCTTGTAAAAACTAGAATATATCTAGTTTTTTTGATAATCCTATAAATAGGTGATTATTATGTTAAATGATATTTTAAATACAAACTGGCATGAAGTAGGGGTAGTTGCATCTCGTGCTTTATTTTCTTTAGTAACTTTGTTTTTTATAACAAAAATAATAGGTAAAAAACAAGTATCAGAACTCAGCTTATTTGATTATGTAATAAGTATATCAATAGGTAATTTTGCAGCGGAGATATCTATGAATATAGATGTTCAAATAATGAATGGTTTTATAGCGGTTATAATTTTTGGCTTTATTGCAACTTTTGTTTCAATATTAACTATGAAAAGTATTAAGATAAGAAGATTTTTTATAGGTAGCCCAACCATAATAATTGAAAATGGAAAATTTATATACAAAAATTTAAAAAGAGTAAAAATGGATATAAATGATTTTTTAGAGGCTACAAGAATAGCAGGGTATTTTGATGTTAGTCAAATTAAGTATGCACTAATGGAAGCTAATGGCCAAATAAGTTTTTTACCTAAAGATGAATATAATCCAGTAACCGTTAAAGATATGAATTTAAAACCTTCTGTTCAGGGACTTTGTGCTAACGTAATAATTGATGGTAATGTAATGCCAAATAATTTAAAAAAAATAGGTAAAGATGAAGATTGGCTAATAAAGCAAATGAAAATTAAAGGATATAAAAATTTTAATGAAATATTACTTGCAACAATTGACGATAATGAAAAACTATGTATTTTTGAGAAAAACGCTACTGAAAATATTGAAAACATATTAGAATAACCATTTTAAAATTGTTGCTTATTTTTATCTTTTTATGTTATTATTTACATGGTGATAACATGAAAAATAGTTTATCAAACTTTATAAAAAATAATAAATGGATATTTTTTACGGGTTTTTTATCTAGTATCATAGTAATTTTTATATATTTATTGCAAAAAATTGCTCCATTAGGAAATAACTCAATGCTTGATGTTGATTTTTATCATCAATATGGGCCTTTGTTAAATGAATTATATGATAGAGTAAAACAAGGAGAAACTTTATTATATTCTTTTAATACTGGTGGTGGTATTCCGTTTTATCGTAACATATTAAATTATTTATCAAGTCCGTTTAATATTTTATTATTTTTATTTAGAAAAGAAAACATAGTTATGGCTTTTTCTATAATAATTGGTTTAAAAGCTGTTTTTTCCTCAATTACTATGTCTTATTATTTAAAAAATACTTTTAGGAAAAATACCATATTAGTTAGTTTATTTTCTTGTTTTTATGCGTTTTGTGGATATTTTTGTGCTTATTACTGGAACATAATGTGGCTTGATGGAATGGTTTTTTTACCTCTTATTATGGTTGGTATAAATAAAATCATCCAAGAAGAAAAACCGAATGTTTATATAATTAGTTTAGCGGTTATGTTATTTGCAAATTATTTTATTGGATACATGATATGTATCTTTAGTGTTTTTTATTTTTTGGGCGTATTTATTTACAAACAAAATTTCAAATTTAAAAATATATTAAAAAAATGCTTAATGTATATATTATCATCTTTATTAGCTGCTGGTTTAGTGGCGTTTGCTTTATTACCTCTTTTTTGCTCACTTTCTTCTATATCTGCAACGGGTGATAAATTACCTTCTATTGCAACATCATTTTCGATTACAAATTATGTTTTCAATCATTTAACAGGTGTTTCTAGAACCGTTTTTGCAAGTGATATATTGCCTTTGCCAAACATATATCCAGGTATGCTTACCTTAGCATTAATAATCGTTTTATTTGCTAATAAAAAAATAAATATAAGATTTAAAATCATTTGTGGTGCTACGCTTTTATTTTTCTTTTTTTCATTTAATATAAACGTAATAGATTTTGTTTGGCATGCGTTTCATGTGCCAAATGATTTGCCATGGAGATACTCATTTATATATGTTTTTGTACTTATTAGCATTGGTTATTATTCTATTTTAAGAATAAAGGATGTAGGAATTATAAGATTATCCATTCCTTTTGCAATAGTTTTTATAATTACAATGCTGTCAACGAAATTAGGTTTTCAAAACATAACTGATCAAAAAGCTATAATATGTCTTTGCTTGCTTACAACATATTATGTTATTTGTATTATATATAAGTATAAAAGTGTTAATAAAAAGTTTTTGTATACCGTATTTTCTTTATTGGTTTTATTTGAATGTATATATTCGGTAAATATTAATTGGCAAATTGACCATGATATAAAAACTTTTATGCAAGATAAAAAACCATACATGAATTTAATAAGTGAAGCAAAAAAAGATGATAATGGGTTATATCGAATGGAAAAAACAGATTATCTAACTTTAAATGATGGTGCTTGGTATGATTATTATGGAATTTCAACTTTTTCTTCTATGGCTTACGAAAACGTATCTAAAGTGCAAAGAAATTTAGGACTTGCAGGTAATAATATTAATAGTTTTTACTATAAAGAATATCAAACTCCAGTTTATAATACTATGTTTAATATAAAATACATAATGGGAAAACAAATAGAAAACGATTATTATGATTTTGTTGATATGAATGATAATAATACCCTTATGAAATACAATTATTCATCTTCTTTGGTGTACGCGGTTAATAATGAAGTTAATGATTGGAATTTAGTTAGTTATAATCCCTTTTTAAATCAGAGTAATTTCGTTTTTTACTCTACTGGAGTTAATAATGTGTTTAATAAAGTTCTCGTATCAAAAAAAAGTGATAACGCTTCTTTACAGAGTATTTCAAATAATGACTTTCAAGGAGAATTAAGTTATAAGATTAACGATCAATCGAATTATATAATTTTAACTTTAGACAACAAATTACATGATAATATTTATTTATATATTGGCGGAAATGATGTTAAAAGTTTTGAAGTAGAAGATACGTATTATTCTCTTACTTCAGATGAATATTATGTTTTTGATATTGGTAAGACCAATAAAGATACTATAGATGTTAAAATTAATTTTAACGAATATGATGAAGGAACTATTTACTTTAATGCTTACACTTTAAATAAAGAAGCCTTTAGTAAATTTTATAATATAATAAATGATGAATCATTAAAAATAAGTAGGTATAATGATACTTTTATTGAAGGTGATATAAAAGTAAATGATGATAAAACGCTTTTTACAACTATCCCTTATGATAATGGTTGGAGTGTTTACATAGATGATAAGAAGGTAGCTACAAAAGAAATTAATTCATTTTTAAGTTGTGATATACCTAAAGGAACTCATAAAGTTAGGTTTGAATTTTATCCTAGCAAAATGAGGTTAGGACTTATAATAACAGGCGTTTCATTCATGTTGCTTGTTTTATATAATTTTTTCGCAGGTGAAAAAACAAATAAAAAAGATAAAAAAGATAAATTTATTGTTTAAATTTATCTTTTTTTGTGATAGAATGTTATTAGTTATAATATGAGAATAGTTAAAGACGCTGAAACTCATATTAAAGGGGTTGCAAAGGAGGTTAGTTGTGATAGGTACAATTGAAAGAATAAAAAATAGTGTTTTGACAAAATGTAGCACGCTAAATGAGAATATGATATCTAAAACTCTAGAAGAGATTATAGATACAAGAATCTATCGTTTTTCTGAAGAACTAATGAGTTTAACCATTGATATTAATTTATGGGATAGTGAAGAAGTTTTAAGGAGCAAAATTAGTGAGTTAATAAAAACACCTATTATAAAAAAGATTAAAAGGAAATTATTTATTGATTCCTTAGCATTACAAATAACTAATGATACATTTATTGAAGATTATGTTAATAATAATGTTTCTAAAGAAGATATAAATAAAAATTATATTAATGAGCTAAATGTTAATAAGTCTTCTAACCAGCTTAATATGACCGAGAATTTAAACTTGGATGAAATAATAAATCCCATAAGGTCATATATTGATAAAGAAGTTGTTCCAAAAATAAATGAGAACTCCGTTTTGGTTAATTCAGTTTATAATTTGGTAATAAATTTACAAAAATCATTAGAAGATGATTTGAAGACGATGATTGAAAATGCAGATAATGAATATTTAAATATTTTAAACAATGAATTAGAAAATAAAGAGGGAAAAGAGGCTAATAATATGAAAGAAAGTAATGATACCTTAGTACAAGTTAGTGATGCTTATGAAAATAGTTTAAATTCAACCGTTGATAATAAATTTAACAAATATGATGATATGACTTTATTTAATAAAATGATATTAAGTTTGAACACTGAAGAAGAAAAACTATCTAGAAAAGAAGCTAAACTTGAAGAAGAGAAAAAAGAAGTTGATAGAAGATTAACCGATACAAATAAAAACATTGAAGCAAACATTGAAAGAGAAAACAAGTTATCTCAAAGAAAATTGGAATTAAACACAAAAGAAGTTGAACTTAATTCTAGATTATCCGAGGTAGAAGTTATTTTTCTTAACATGAGACCTCTTATAAAAGGATTAAATAAAATTAAAGATTCTTCTACTGAAGGAGGTAACAATAATGAGTAAATTATTAAGTAATATATTAGAACGCGTAAGTGAAAACAATAATGAATATAGAAGTATTTTAAGAAGTTTAAATAGTTCTATAGATGAAAAAACCACTTCTTTAGTTGGTGATATCGTAACATTATCTAATTATACAGCTGATTTTTCTAATACTTTAACTGAGTCAAAAGATAAATTAGTAAATCCAATTTCTAGAATTATTGAATCTTACGTAATTAAAGATTTAAGAAGTGTTGAAATGGTAAACGAACAATTTGTCGAAAAGATAAATGATAAATTGGAAAACACTAGCATAACTAATAAAGATGAAAAGGATTCATTTACCAATAATCTACATAATCTTTTAAATAATAAATACTTAGAGATTGTAAAGATAAAAAGGGTAGATTTTACTGATGAAAACGATACCAATGCTGATATTGAACAAATGATAAGTGAATTTATCAAGCAATTAAAAGAAAATACAACTTTTGATGAAAATAGTTTGAATGATTTGTTTAGTTCATACAAACATGAGCTTTATGCTTTAATTGATGATGCACTTAAACAAATAAGCAATTTATATTTGAATAATTTTGTTAGTGAGGTATCTTCCGCTTTAAGTACCGCAATTGATTTTGATGATTCAAATGCATATACTAATGATTCACAAAATGATTTCAAACCATTTATCCCGGATGTTAGTTCTGCTCCAGAAATTGACATTCCAGTTATTCCATCAATACCAGAAATAAATGAGGAGCCTTCTGATAAGGTTGATAATGTTTCACCTATAATACCATTAATTGATGATGATAAACCGTTAGAAGAAGAAAATAAAGATGTAAAACCAATTGATATAGAACCTATTAAACCAATCGAAATTAAAGAAGAAGTTGAACCCCAAAAACGTTCATATGATGTTGAAGAAATTCTTAAAATTGCAAAGTCTCCAATTGTTGCAGTTCCTGATAAAGAAGAAAAAAATGATTCATCATACATTAGTGTTGAACCAATAGTAAGTGAAAAAGATAGTGATACAATTGATTCTGAATTGAGTGAAAGAGAAATAGTAGAGGAAATGATAAACAGACTTACTAAACGTTTACAAGCGATTGATGAACGTCGTGATAAATACAAAGAGGAAAAGTCTAAATTAGAAGAAGATCAAATGTTTGTTAATGATTTAATAGAAAGTTCAAAATCAAAGAAAGAAGAACTTGATAGTTTCGAACAAGAATTAAACGAAAAAGAAATAGAACTATCTAATAAACAAAAAGATTTAGATAAGAAGATTAATGATGTTATGCCTTTTGCTAATGCAATTTTGAATACTGAAAAAGAATCTTAATGATTCTTTTTTTGTAATTAAAACCAAATTTTTGCATATAGTTAAGTAGAATGATTTGGAGGGTAATATGATTAATAAACAAAAATTATGGTTTTTAACATTATTTAGTCTAATATTAGTATTAAGTGTGTATTACATTACTATGCCAAGTGAGCTTTTAACAACGTCAACAACAAAAAATAATACAAATAAAACTACCACCTCAGCAGCAAAAGTAAAGGTAAATGAAACTGATAGTTTAAATGCACTTCAGGTTGAAGCAGATGAAGAACGTGCTGCTTTGGCAGCTGAATATAATGAAATATTAACAAATAAAGAATCATCGACCGAAGAAAAAAACAACGCATATGATGGGTTAAAAGAAATTAATGAAATAAAAGCAAAGGAAGAAGAATTAGAAAAAAAAATAAAAGAAGAATTAAAACTTGATTCATTTATAAAAATTGATGGTAATAATATAAGCGTAACCATTAAGAAAAAAAATCATGATTATTCTCTTGCTAATAATGTTATGAGATTAATTAACGAAGAATACGAAAGTAAAATGTATATTTCGGTTAAGTTTCAAAACTAAGTACCTTTTTTGCGTCTTTCTCATAAAATAATATAGAAAAAATATTAAAATACCTCTTATTATAGGAAAGTGGGGAAAATATGGGAAAGGCAATACTTACTAAAAGAGAAAAAGAAATCTTTGATTATTTGATAACTAATAAAACTACAAAAGAAATTGCACAAAAATTAGGAATAAGTGAAAAAACAGTCAGAAATCATATATCTAACGTAATGCAAAAACTAGGAGTGAAGGGAAGAGCTTGCGCGGTAATTGAACTTATAAAGTTAAAAGAGATTACGTTATAAAATCGCATATCAATGCGATTTTTTCATATTATTATACTGGAGGTTTATTATGCTTAGAAAATTTGCTTATAACAAGATTTTCAGAACGACTGGAATGTTACTACTTTTTCTTTTACTCCTTTTATTTCCGATGAGCCATGAGTATTCTTTAGAAGAAGAAAAAATTGTAAAAGCAAGTAAAACAGCCACTAAAAAAGAGGTTTTTCTAATTGACAAAGATGGGTATGTGGCTAGAACAAAAGTTGTTTTAGAAGGAAAAGATGATGAAGACTATGCTCAAAAGTTAATTGAATTATTAATAATAGGAGATAAGTACGAACAAAAATTACCGAATGGTTTTAAAGGTATACTTCCTTCTGATACAAAAATAAATAGTGTTAAAATACACGAAAATGATATAACAATCGATTTATCTGATGATTTTTTAGAGTTAACAAAAAATAATAGTGTAAAAGCATTAGAGGCATTAACCTATAATTTAACAACGATAAATAATATTAAATATGTATATATAAATATAGATGGTAAAACGTTGGATACTATTCCTAATACTAATGAAATAATAAGTTTTCCTTTGTCAAGAAAAGATGGAATTAATAAAAGTTTTGATGTTACTAGTTATAAAAACGTTTATTCAACTACCATATATTATGTAAATAAAAATAATAATGGATATTACTACGTTCCAGTAACAAAAATGAATAATGATAATAGAGATAAGATAAAAATAATAATAGATGAACTTACCTCATCTCATATATATGAAACTAATTTAATGAGTTTTTTAAACTATAACACTAAATTAATTAGTTATGGGCTTAAAGATGAGGTGTTAACATTAAACTTTAATGAGTTTTTATTTGATGATATAGATTCTAAAAGTATTTTAGAGGAAGTTATATATTCTATTTCTTTGTCTGTTAGAGATAATTATGATGTAAAAGAAGTAGTTTTTACGGTAGACGGTAATGAAATTACAAAAAGTGTGATAAAAAGCATTGAATAATTGTTATTTTTGAGTTATAATTGGTTTGTTCTAAGAAACAAATCAACTGTCCTGTTAGCTCAGCTGGATAGAGCAACGGCCTTCTAAGCCGTGGGTCAAAGGTTCGAATCCTTTACAGGACGCC
>CANRHO010000026.1 GCA_947630435.1 uncultured Bacilli bacterium | reverse complement strand
ATCCTGTTGTACTAGCACTACTTAACTCTTCAAATTTTACATCCCATGTTGCGGCATCTACTTTTGCTCCTCCGTTTATCTTAAGTGTTGTAGATAAAGACGCAAATGCTATTGTTAAGCCTATTACTGCTATTACTAATGCTATTATACTAAGTATTCTTATTCTTCTTTCTTTTTCCATTTTTTATTCTCCTACTTCTTTATTATTTATCATGTTTATAATATCACATGCCCGTTTTATGGTCAATGTTTGAAAGTAAGATGTTAAAAAAAATATTTACATAATTTTATTATTATTGTATAATTTAGTTAGTGAGAGCAACCTACTTTAGGTTAGTTGTTTTCCTAATAAGAGTTATTAGGAAAAAACATACTTACCCACTTTGGCAAGTATGTTTTTTCTTTTATATTTTAAATATTAGTATCACTAATAATAAAACTAAAAGGATGATCATTACTTTAAGAAATTTTATTTCTTTTTTCATAAGCATCACCACCTTTACTTAAAAAGATGGAAAACAACTAACCAAAGTATAGGTCCTCTCATGTTAATTATTAGTCATATCTTTTATAATTTCCCTTAAAAAAATTAAAAATATGCTTTTTATTGCATATTTTTTAGACTATTATAAAATCAATTATCCTAAAGCAACATCTAATATCATCATTATGGAAAAACCGATCAAAGTAAATAAAGCCATTAAATCCTTCTTTTTATTTGTCTGGCTTTCAGGAATTAACTCTTGAACCACCACATAAATCATTGCTCCAGCGGCAAAAGCTAACAAATATGGTAAAAGAAACCTAACCTTTAACACAAGTAACGCTCCTATAACCCCCGATATAGGTTCTACTATACCACTTAATTGACCATAAAAAAATGATTTCCCCCTAGACATACCTTCCCTTCTTAAAGGAACGCTAACTGCCGTTCCTTCTGGAAAGTTTTGAAGTCCAATTCCTAATGCTAAAAGCGCTGCCGCACTCAAATTCGTACCATCAAGCCCATATGATGCTGAACCAAACGCAACACCGACTGCTAAACCTTCCGGGATATTATGCAAGGTAATAGATAAAATAAGCATTAAGCATCTTTTAAAACTTTTTGGATTTTCTTGTTTAATATTTTTTTTCTTTTCTATACGACTGAATATCTTATCTCCGATATAAAGTAATACTCCCCCTAAAAAAAATCCTATAAACACTACTAACCATGGTATCATTTTTAAATTTGTTGCCATGTCTATCGCTGGCGATAAAAGTGACCAAAACGAAGCTGCAATCATAACACCCGCAGCAAATCCAAGCATCGCATCTAAAACACTTTTGTTTGGCTTTTTAAAAAAGAAAACAATTGCTGCACCCACCATTGTTATAAACCATGTAAATATAGTTGCCAAAAGTGCCTGAACTACAGGATTTATATTCTCAATAAAACTTATCATATAACCTCCCTATAATAAGTTATTATTAAGTAAAAATTGGGTGTAGGCATATACCTATATAAATTTATCTAACCAAATGAGTTTGTTCAAATATTTTATTTTCTATACATACTCTTTGTACTAAGGCTATACATATTAATAAATTTATCATAAAGGATCCTCCATATGAGTAAAAAGGAAGTGGAACTCCTGTTAATGGTATAATACCAAGTACTCCGCCTAAATTAATCATTACGTGAAGTGCTATATAAGTTGCAACTCCATAGCAAATAATGGTACCTTGCAAATTATAAGATTTCTTACCTATCATAAGCATTCTAAAAATCATTATAAAATATATTAATATTATGATAGCACCTGTAATTAAACCCATTTCTTCTATAATAATAGCAAATATAAAATCAGTGTGAGCCTCAGGTAAATATAAATACTTCTGTTTACTATTACCATACCCACTTCCTAAAATACCACCACTATTTATAGCAATATAGCCATTACATACTTGGTATCCTGTTTTTTCTCTGTATCTAGTACAAGGATTTTTATAGTTAAACCTATCCATTTGATTATTACTTAACCCTTTTCCGGTCAAAATCATGACTACCGCCAATAAGATAACAGATATGATAGTAAAAGTTATCATAATAAACTTTGTTTTCCAATCATATGGTACTATTAAAAATATAACAATAGTTATTCCCACTAAAACCATCATCGTTCCAAAATCAGGTTGTTCAAATATTAAAAAAGTAAATATAATAGGTACAATAAATGGTAAAACCTTACTTACGTTACTTAGGTTTCTTATTTTAATTAACCTTTCAAAAGAAAATGCTAGAAAAATAATTAATACCGTTTTAGCAAATTCAGAAGGTTGCACACCAAACCCTCCTATAAAAAGCCATCCAGTAACACCATTACTAACCTTACCATTTACTAATACATAAATTAAAGTTCCTAACACTGCTATTACCGCTAAATAAATTAAACTCTTCCATCTTTTTAATGGGGTTTTAAGTAGAACAAAAGTTGCAACCAAACCAATGGCAATAAATAATAATTGTCTTTTAAAATAATAATAATTATCCGAAAATGTCATGTATGCTTTAAGCGATGAGGCACTCCCTACCATCATTACCCCGAAAATAAGACTTATAATGGTTAAAATAAGAAGAGGTTTATCAATTTTGTTTATTACTTTTCTCATATAAATCACCTATCATAATTATAATAACACATTTTTTATCATTTTAATATATAGGTATTTTATATAACTCAATGTTTACGTTTAGAGTAAACTATAGTAGATAATCTTAAAGGAGGGATATTAATATGTATTATTATGGTTACCAAGGTGGCTATGGATATAACTCTCCATGCTGCGGTGGATACGTTTATCCATCATATGGATATGGAAACAACAACCAAACTGGTTATGGTGCAGCTATAATATTAGTACTATTCATCTTGTTAGTTATAGTTATAGGAGCAAGATGGTTTGGAAATAATTAGGAAGGTTTTACTTTCCTTTTTTTTTATGATAGAATATTTAAAGATTTGGGGTGTTATTTATGTTTAAAAATTTAAAAATATTAGATGAAAAAGATAAAAGATTAAAGATGATAAGTAAAGACGTTATTTTCCCTCTTTCTAAAGAAGATAAACAAATAATTAAAGATACAATGCAATATTTAAAATATAGTCAAATTGAAAAATATGCAAAAAAATATAACTTAAGAGCTGGTTGGGGAATGAGTGCTATACAAATAGGCATTGCTAAAAGATGGTTTGTTATAGTAGAAGAACAAGATGATGGGTCATTTAAAAACTATTTTTTTGCAAATCCTAAAATAATAAGTAACAGCACTGAAAAAATATACGTAGAACAAGGCGAAGGTTGTTTAAGTGTTAATCGTGAAGTTAAAGGAATCGTACCAAGATATGCAAGAATAACGATTGAGGCATACGATATTGATGGAAAAAAATTTACAATGCGATTAAGAGAAGATCTATCAGTATGCGTACAACATGAAATTGATCATTTAAATGGAATTTTATTTGTTGACCGAATAGATAAAAAAAATCCATATAAGGATATGGATTTATATAGAGCTATATAAATTATATAACTCTTTTTATATACTATAAATCACTATTGGTCTTAAAAAACTAAACATTTTTAAATTTCTTAATATCGTATAAATAATAAGAATTAAAACCATTATATATATTATTTTTAAATTAGGTATTATAATTTTATTTTTCTTTATGTAAATAACTACAAAATAAATAAAATATATAAACATAATTATAAATAAAACAAATAATAACGGATTATACCTAAAAGCTTGGTAAAACTCAAGATTAAATAATGATTTTATCATTCTTGTTGTTCCACAACCTGCACAATAAATGCCAAATAATTTTCTATAAATACATTTATAATGGACATAGTCTAATATTTTTATAAAGATAAATAAAATTAGTATAGAAAATAAAGTAAGTGTTATAACGTTAAATATTCTTTTTTTCATACATCAAAAAACTATGATTAATTCATAGTTTTAATAATAAGGACCATTAAAGCTTTCATTAACACCATCATTAAATCCATTTGTAAAAGAAGCAATTATACCAAACGAATATAATACAATTAATAATATTAATAAAATCGCACTAATTATAATACCTGCTATTGCAAGCCCTTTACCTTCACCTTGATTTTTATTTGCGTTAACTAATCCTATTATAGAAAATATAAGACCTAACAAAGACGTTGTTCCACAACATAATAATGAAACAAGAGATAACACAAAACCAGCGATTGCAAATCCATTAGCTGATTTTGTAGTTGTTACTGCCCTTTTATCAACTGAATTTATGTTTTCCTCTATTTGTTTTCCACAATTTTTACATACCTTACTATTTTCTTCTAATTCTTTTCCGCATTCAGAACAAAATTTTGCCATTTTAAATCACTTCCTTATATCAGATTATAACAATTATATTTTACACAGTCAATTAATGTTTATCTTCATCTTTAATATCTTCCAATTTTACACTTACAAGTTTTGAAACACCTGATTCTTGCATAGTAATTCCATATAGTACATCCGCGTACTCCATTGTTTTCTTTTTATGGGTAATAACTATGAATTGAGTTTTTTGCTTGAACTCATTTAAAAACTTACCAAAATTATCAACGTTTACTTCATCTAATGCTGCTTCAACCTCATCTAAAATACAAAATGGTACCGGTCTAGTTTCTAATATTGCAAATAAAAGTGAAATTGCAGTTAATGTCTTTTCACCGCCTGATAAAAGCGAAATATGTTGAAGAGTCTTACCTGGTGGTAAAGCTTTTATATCAATACCCGTTGTTAAAACGTCATCCGGATTAGTAAGTTTAAGTTCTGCATCTCCACCGGAAAACAATTTTTTAAATATTTCTTTAAACTTAATTTTTATTTGATTAAAGGTTTCCATAAATTTTTCTTTCATAATACCATCAAGTTCCTTGATGATTTCTAAAATAGTATCCTCTGCTTTAATTAAGTCTTGTTTTTGGTTATTTAAAAACTCATACCTTTTTGAGACTCTTTCATATTCTTCTATTGATCCTACGTTTACATCACCTAGTTTTTTTATTTCAAGTTTACATTTATCAACTATTTTTCTAGCCTCTTGTTTATCAATTTCTAGAAAATAATTTTGTTTTGCTTTTTCAAAAGTAATTGAATAATCCTCGGTTAAAGTATTAAGTAAGTTATCTAATTTTACATCATCACGATTAACTTTTATTTCTAACTCTTTTAATTCTTTTTGCTTTTTGTAAAATTCTTGATCATTGATTTTAAATTCCTTTTCCATCAATTCTATGTTTTCTTTAATACTTTCTACCTCAGATTTTAACGCACTAACGTTTAAAGATAATTCTTTTTTTTCTTTTTCTTGCTCGTAATACTCTTGTAATACTTTTTCTTCCTCATTACTTAAAGTATTACTAGCTAAATCTTTTATGTTTTTTACTTCTTCTTTTATTTTTATTAAATCCTGTTCGAGTAATGATTTTTTTTCAAGTTCATACCTTAAAGATAATTGCAAATTAGTTCTTTCTTCTACTAATTTATTTTTTTCTTCTAATATTTTTTTATATTTATCATCTTCTTGATTTATATTTATCTCAATTTTAGCTCGCTGCTGTTGAATGTTTTCTAAAATCTTTTTATTATCTTCTAATTCATGTTTTTGGATAATTATACTAGTTGAATTTTTAACAGTACCACCCGTTAACGACCCACCAACATGAAGTAATTCACCATCTAATGTTACTATTCTATATTTATAATTTATTTTTCTTGCTATTTCATTAGCAGCATCTATATCATTGGTAATAATGGTTGTCCCAAGTTGATTTTTAATTATGTTATCATATGTTGATTCATATCTTACCAAATCAGATGCAATGCCAATAAAATCTTTTTCTGCTCTAAGAATTTTATATGTTGCATCATCAACTTCTCTTTTTTTTATTATGTTAAGAGGGAAAAAAGTCGCTCTACCAAATTTATTAATTTTTAGATATTTTATTGCTTCCTTAGCGGTAAATTCATCGTCAACTACTACGTAGTTAGATGCTGCACCTAATGCCGTTGAAATAGCAACAGAATATTCTTTATCAGTTTCAACTAAATTTGCTATAACATTATGTACCCCTGATAATTTAGGATTATCCAAAATATTTCTAACAGCGTATGCAAGCCCTGAATTATTTTCGACAACGTTTTTTAACATTTCTATTTTATATTTGGTTTCGTTTTCTAATCGATTATTTTGTATTAATCTTTTTTCGTTTTCATCATGTTTTTCTTTTAAAGAAATATACACTTCCTGTTTTTGCTTTAAATTATCTTCACATGTTTTAAGTTTTTTATTTATTATTTCAATGCTATTATTAATACCAAATATTTCATTTTCCTTTTTTAAAACACTTTCTTTTAAATTAATAACGTTTTGCTGTACTTTAGCATCAGCTACATTATATTTTTGTCTTTCTATAATTAAATCTTTTTTACCTAACAAACTTTGAGCTTTTTCACTAACTAAAGCAAGTTTATTTTGCATGTTATATAACTCTTCTGTTTTTTTTGTCTGAATAAGTTTTAACTCTTCTATTTTAGAGTTATCAACGTTACTATTTGCCTCCATGCTGATTATTTCTTCATTTAATTGAGATACGTTTTTCTTATTAATTTGATATTCAGAATTTATCTGATCTACTTCACTTACTATTAAAGAAACTTCAATTTCATCTAACTTCTTTTTATTTTCTAAATATTTTTTTGCATCTTCACTTTGTTTTTTTAATGGTTTTAAGTTAGATTCTAATTCTAAAATAATATCATTAACACGGTTCATATTATCATGTGTTCTATCAAGTTTTCTTAATGCTTCATCTTTTCTTTTTCTGTATTTCAAAGTCTCAGCGGCAGCCTCAAATATTATTCTTCTTTCTTCGGGTTTATTGGATAAAATAGACGCTATATCACCTTGGGATATAATATTAAATGATTCCTTATTAACACCCGTATCAACAAGTAAATCTTGAATATCCTTAAGTCTTACTTTTTCATTATTTAAATAGTATTCATTTTCTCCTGTTTTATATATACACCTTTTAATAGATACTTCAGTATAATCTATTGGTAAATATTTATCTTGATTATCGAATACTAATGTTACACTCGCACTTGATGATGCCCGTCTTGACTTACTTCCAGAGAAAATAACGTCGCTCATAGCACCTTCACCACGAAGAGATTTAACTGATTGCTCACCTAATACCCAACGTACCGCATCAACAATATTACTTTTACCACTACCATTAGGCCCAACCACACCTGATATACCCGATGTTAAATCAATTACTATTTTCTCTGCAAAGGATTTAAATCCTACGGCTTTTATTTCCTTTAAATACATTTTTTACACTCCTTATTATAACTTTGCTCTTTTTTCTAAAGCGTGATGAGCTGCTTTTTGTTCTGCTTCCTTTTTTGATTTTGCAACACCCGTTCCTAACACTATACCATCAACTATTGCATTTATGGTAAATGTTCTATCATGTGATGGACCCTCTTCTTTTACAAGCTCATAAATAACAGACTTTTTCGTGGTTTGAACCATTTCTTGTAATTCTGATTTATAATCCATGAAAAACGTTTCTGGTTTTTCCTTTATAAACGGAATTACAACTTCATAAACAATTTCTTTAGCCTTCTTATATCCTTGATCTTGATATACCGCTCCCAAAAAAGACTCAAACATATCAGCTAAAGTTGCTTTTCTATATCTACCACCACTTGCTTCTTCTCCTTTACCTACTTTTACATACTTAGGAAAGTCTAAAAGTATTGCGTATTCATATAAAGCGTTTTCACATACATACATTGACCTAATCTTAGTCATTTTTCCTTCTTCATAATCAGTTGTATTATATAAATAATCACTCATTATTAAATCAAGAACTTTATCCCCTAAAAACTCTAACCTTTGATAATCTTCAGCTAGATTATGTTCATTACAATATGATGAATGTGAAAAAGCTGTATCATAAATATGCATATTATTAGTCTTAATATTAAACCTATCAAGTAATTCCATATCTATCACCTTTTAAAT
>CANRHO010000025.1 GCA_947630435.1 uncultured Bacilli bacterium | reverse complement strand
TCTATGTTTAATAATTGTAAAAAATTAAAAAGTCTTGATTTATCATCGTTTGACACATCAAATGTAACAAATATGGGTGCTATGTTTGAACACTGCGAATTAATAACAGATTTAAATTTATCAAACTTTGACACATCAAACGTAACTAGCGTGTGGTATATGTTTGGTCATTGTTATTCATTAAATAGTCTTGACATAAGAAATTTTGATTTTAGTAGTGTAACAAGTTATGATTTGTTGTTTAATTATACTGATGTTAAAAAATTATCAGTTATCGTTAAAGATGATAATGCAAAAAATTTCCTATTAGACAAAGTAAGTAAAAACTTTAATAGTATTAAAACTATAGAAGAACTATAAAATATTAATTATACAAAAAATCAATTGACATTTATTTAATAAATTAATAAAATATAAGTGTTAGCAGTGAAGAAAATATAGTAGTTTGTAATTTAGTATTTAGAGATTACGTGGAAGGTGAAAGCGTAAACTAAATTATGAGTCGAATTACAATTTCGGAGCTAAAACGTAATACAGGCGTTAACTTTTAAAGCAGCTAGAAATAAAATCTAGAACAAAGGTGGTACCGTGGACTTTATAGTTCATCCTTTAATTAGGATGAACTTTTTTTAGAAAGGAAGGTTAGTATGACGTTATATGAAGATTTAAAGTGGAGGGGTTTAGTACAAGATATATCAGATGATAAACTAATAGATAAGTTAAATAACGAAAGTTTAACTTTTTATATAGGAACAGATCCTACAGCTGATTCTATGCATATAGGACATTATTCATCTTTTTTAATATCTAAAAGATTAGCTCGCGCTGGTCATAAACCAATACTTTTAGTTGGTGGTGCAACAGGACTTATTGGGGATCCTAAGCCAACGGCGGAAAGACCAATGATATCCAAAGAAGAGGTTGAACATAATTTTAATGGATTAAAAAAACAAGCAGAAGATATTTTTGGGTTTGAAGTAGTTAATAATTATGATTGGACTAAAGATATAAATATAATAGATTTTTTAAGAGATTATGGGAAATATTTTAATATTAATTATATGCTTGCAAAAGATAAAGTAAAATCTAGACTAGAAAGTGGAATAACTTATGCAGAGTTTTCTTATATGATTTTACAAGCCCTAGATTTTATGCATCTTTATAAAACAAGGGGTGTTACCTTACAAGTAGCTGGCTCTGATCAATGGGGTAACATTACATCAGGCATAGAATTAGTAAGAAAAAAATTAGGTAAAGAAGTTTATGGTATGGTTATGCCTTTGGTTACAGATTCAAACGGAATCAAGTTTGGTAAGACAGAAGGTAATGCATTATGGCTTGATAAAAATAAAACTTCCTCATACGAACTGTATCAATATTTAATAAATTTAGAAGATTCTATGATAATTGATTATTTGAAAAAGTTAACATTCTTAAGCAAAGAAGAAATAGAAGTGTTAGAAAAAAAACATAATGAAAATCCACATTTAAGACAAGCACATAAAGCTTTAGCTAAAGAAGTCATAACTGATCTTCATGGGAAAGAAGAATATGAAAAAGCTGTTAAAATAAGCGAAGCGTTATTTAGTGGGAATGTTAAATCATTGTCAAGACAAGAAATATTAATAGGATTTAAAGACGTTCCATCATTTAACATTAAAGAAAATACTAAACTTATTGATGTTTTAATGGAAAATAATATATGCCAAAGTAAAAGAGAAGCTAGAGAGTTCTTAAGTGCAGGCTCAATTTCTATAAATGATGAGAAAGTATATGATGAAAATAAAATAATAACAAAAGATGTTGCAATAGATGGTGAAATTCTTGTAATTAGACGTGGTAAAAAGAAAAATTATATAGCAATAATTAAGTAGATTTTTTTGACTTAATACATATTATAAAAAATTATGTAAATAATATTATTACATAATTTTTTGTAATTTTATATAACAGAATATCTTGACGCTAAGAATTATATCATGTTATAATTAAATAAGTATAATATAGTAAAGTAAGGTGTTTAAATTGTTTAAAAAGGAAAAGGAAAAAAACAAAGTAGGAAGGCCTAAATTAGCAGATGATAATACAAAAAAGAAGGCTTTAGTATCAGTTATAATAGCATTTATTTTAATAATTATCATACTATTAATAGGCACTTTTAAGTTAAACATAATAAATTTTAATAAGTTAAAAGGTGCTTCATCTATTTTATGTAATGAAATACCTGAAAAATATAGACCAAGAAGTGATAGTAATCCTAACGGATTACATGAATATGGATTTACTGATATTAATTTTTATAGTGGAGTTATCAGTTCTTTATATTCCGTACCAGAGCAAGGAGATACCAAAAATTATTGCGCTAACGTAACAGAAGAGCAGTTGGGCAGTATAGAATCTTTGAGTGCAACGGGTAATCAAATAGCCGATTCAAATGGAATACAATATTTAAGTGGAGTTAAAAAAATTAGTTTAGAAAATCAAAGTTTAACCTCTATAGATTTAAGTAAAAATACATTAGTTACTGATATAAACTTGTCTCAAAATAAATTAACATCCATAGACTTAAGTAAAAACGCCGAATTGACTTCTCTTGACTTAAGTGATAATGATAACTTAACTTCGTTAGATTTAAGTAATAATCATAAAGTTAATAAGCTTTACATTTTTCGTGTTCCTAATTTAACTTCATTAGATTTAAGTAACAATGGAGTTATGCCTGAGTTAAATTTGGGATCGCAAACTAATAATTCTACGTTAACAAACCTAAATATAAGTGGAATGACAAATCTTAAAAAACTTGCGGTATTTAAAACCAAATTAGAAAATACTTTAGATTTAAGTAGTAGTAAGGATTTATATTATATTGATTTGGAAGATGATAATTTAAGTAGTTTGGACTTAACCCAAAATCCTAATTTAACAGAGATTAGGTTAAGTATGAGAAACTTAAAACAAATAGATTTAAGTAAAAATACTAAACTTAAAACACTTGCTTTAACAGGAAATATATTGTTTTCGGATCCTATAAATAATCCGGAATTAGAATTTTTATATTTAAGTGAGAATAACAATTACATAGATATGAATTTATCAAGCTACAATAAGTTAGAGCATCTTTCTTTAACTGATTCTAAAGTGGGAAACATTAATTTTAGTGGTTCTGATTTATTTACATCATTATATGTAGATGGTAGTAATACTATAAAGAATTTGAATTTAAGTAATGTTCAAAACTTAAAAGAATTAACTTTAGGTAATACTCTTGTTGATAATATTGATTTAAGTGGTAATAAAAGTCTAACGATGTTTGGTATCGATTCTGAAGCTGTTGTAGGTGAAATTAATCTAAGTAATACATCTATTAATTTAATTGACTTTCATGTCAAATCATTAGATAAACTTAACTTAAATAACATTTCTAACATAACTAGTGTTAATGTAGATGAGAGTAACTTAAGTTCTATAGATTTAAGAGGCTGTAATAACTTAACTCGTCTTAGTTTGAGTTATAATAACCTAACCGAATTAGATTTATCAGATAATTATAATTTAATAGTGTTAGATCTTGCTCATAATAAACTTACAGACGTTGATATTAGTAATTTAAAAAGTCTAAATTTTTTGAACTTAAATGATAATAAACTAAGTAATATTATTGATTTAAGTGGCTTTAATAATCTCGATGACATTTATTTAGCCAAAAATAAATTGACTAACGTAGTTCTTCCTAATACTGTAAAAGATTTACAATTAGGATTTAATAAGTTAAGTGGAACGATAGATTTAAGTAAATATCAAAATTTAAATACTGTAACTTTAGAAAATAATAACATAGAAAATGTAATCTTTGCAGATGATTCTAAAATAAGTTATTTAACATTACATAATAATAATATAAAAGAATTTGATTTAAGTTTCGTTAAAGAAGATATAGAGTTTACTCTTCAAAATAATCCGATTACAAGTACCATATACATGTTAAAGGGAGATAATAAAAAATATAACAACAACATTAAGTTAAATGATGAATTACAAGTAAAGTATGATATAGATGATAATAAAGTTATTTCTTATGATCATGGTATTTTAACGGCATTAAATGAAGGAGTTTCTAACATAAAAATGTCAACTGATAAAATAACTGGCTTAAATAACGTCGTTTTAGATAAATATATGTATTGCGATACTGAAAAATGTGATGATGAACTTGGTGCAGTTCCAGACGAAGAGTATTACGCACCTTATTTTGCATCTAATGAGGTTAAGGTATATGATATAAAAAGCGATACATATAAAGTTGATAAGGAAAAACATACGCTAGATGTTGGCGGAACAATATTTGATAAAGATAAAGTAGATCTTACTTTAGATGGATTAAGTTCGGTGGTTGATGGTGATAATTTCATTATAAAAGATGGAAATTCTATTGTTGCAACTTACAAAATATTAAATCAATCTAAAAATAATGGTAAAAACGATAAAAATAGTGAATATAATTCCAATGTTAAAGATAGTGTGGATAGTGATGCAAAAAAAGGTTCAACTAAAACTTCTACAACCCAAAAACTTGGTGATATTGAAATAAACGGAACTTTTGTTTCGTCCTTGACGTTAGAAGAAGTAAAAGGTACTGATAGAGATATAATAGTAAAAGCTGATGGAATAACATTTACTATAAATGGTAAAGATATTACTGGGGTAAAGGGTAACTTGGATTTAAGTTACGTAATTGAAGAATTAAAAAAATCTATTTTATATAATGATGTAAAAGATAAATTTTCTAATGGGGTTGTATTAAGTTTCAAAAATAATTATCCGTTGTTAAAAAGGATTTTATTAAGTATTCAAATAGATGATATTATAAAAAATAATGTAGACACTAAAAATATTTTGTTATATAAATATAGTAAAGATAAACTAACACTTATAGGTCAAAACATAAATGCTAAAGATAATAAAATAGAGTTTTATATAAATGATTTAAGTAATTATATATTAAGTAATGAAAAGTTAGAAGATGAAAATATAAAAACTGATAGCACGTTGATTGAAAAAAATAATAATTTAAATAGAGGTATAAACTTTAAATGGATTTTATGGCTATTGTTAATACTTATAATATTAGGAACAATTGGATATATAATTTATAAAAAAAACAAGACAAAGGAATAACTTAGTTATTCTTTTATTGTGTAGTAATTTTTATTAAAACATGCTATAATTATAGAGCTTAATGAAAAAGAAAGGAGGTAAAACATGAGTAAGATTAAAATATTTGCTTTAGGTGGTCTTAATGAAGAAGGAAAAAACATGTATGTTGTTAAAGTTGATTCTGATATATTTATTTTTGATGCGGGTTTAAAATATGCCGAAGATAAGCTTTTAGGTGTAGATTATGTTATACCTAACTTTGATTACATAAAAGATAATATAAAAAATATTAAAGGTTTATTTATAACTCATGGGCATGAAAAAAACATGGGTGCGGTGTGTGATATTATTAAAGAAATCCCTAATTTGAAGGTTTATGCAACAAAATTTACAGCTGATATATTAAGAAAAGAAATAGATAATTCTAATATTAAGTTTAAAAATTTAATTGAAATTGATCCTCACAAAAAGATAAGTTTCGGTAAAAATAGCATATTCCCAGTACGTCTTACACATTCTATTCCGGATAACGTAGGGTATGCTTTAAATACTAAGGATGGGACTATTTTTTATACTGGTAATTACGTTTTTGATGCAACTATGCTTGGTCCTTATAAAACTGATATAGGAAAACTTGCATACATTGGAAAACAAGGTGTTTTATGTTTGTTAGGTGAATCTATGTATGCTGATAAAATAGGGTATACTTCACCTAAGAATAGGGCAAAAAAGTTAATTAAGGATACTCTTAATAGAACTGAAAACAGAGTAATTGTAAACGTTTTTACAGCTCATGTATCAAGGATTGAAGAACTATTTAATGAAATATCTAAAACTACTAGAAGAGTAGTTGTTATGGGACATAAACTACAAGGAATAATAAGTGATATTTTGAAAAATAATTATATCAAATTTGATAAGAATAGAATTGGTGATTTAAGTAACATAAATGATAAAGATTCGGTTATTTTAATTTCTAATGAACGTGAAAAACCATTTATGAACTTAAATAGAATAATAAATGGATATGATAAATATGTTAGCATAAATCCAACCGATACTATTTTATTCATGGAACCAATTAATGATTATAATGAAAAACTGGCAATAAAAGTTATTGATGATGTATCAAAAATGGGAGCATCAGTAGTTACTATGTCTAGAAAAGATAATCTTTTGCATCATGCTTCTAGTGAAGATATCATGCTAATGCTTGATTTAATGAATCCTAAATATTATATGCCTGTTATTGGAGAATATCGTCATATGGTTGCTAATGCTAATGCTGCAAGTCATATTGGAATGAAAAAGGAAAATATTTTATTGAAACAAAACGGCGATGTAGTAACAATTGTTAATGGTGAGTTAAAAGATGTATTTGAAAAAGTAAAGGTAGATGATGTTTTAATAGATGGTAACTCATCAAAGGATATAGGTGAATTAGTATTAAAAGATAGGGAATTATTATCTGATAATGGTATAGTTATTATTTGTGCAACACTAGATAAACGTACTAAAGAAATTTTAGCTTATCCTGAAGTATTAACCAGAGGTTTTATTTACGTTAAAGAAAGCTCAGAATTAATTGAAGAAATAAAACGCATATCTTTAGAAGTTATTAATGAAAACACATCTGATAATTATGTTGAGTACAACAAAATAAAGATGAGTATAAGGGAAAGATTAAGTCATTATCTTTACGAAGAAACAGAATGCAGACCAATGATTATAACGGTCGTTCAAGAAGTATAAGATATACTTCTTTTTTACATGCGAATTTGTTAAATTTGCTTTTTTTATATAAGTTTGTTATTATTAATTGTAGATATAATAGGAGGGTTAACATGAATGATTATTTTTTATCTTCAGATGAACTTTTTATTAATAAAAAAATAAAAACTAATGAATATGTTGAAATGGATTTTTATGAATTTTTAGGAATTGAGTCATCTGATAGTGTTGAAGATATTATAAAGGCTTTGACCGTGAAAAAAAGGGCATTAGAAGAACATAATAAAGTATTACAAAATCTTAAAATCAAAAATTCTGATATTAATAGGGATATTATAAATAGACTTTATGCTTTAGATGTAATTGAGGCAAGTTTAATTGAAAATATAGAAGAACCAGGTAGTAAAAATAGGCAAATATATGATAAAAGATTACGGGAAGCAAAGGAAAAACTTAGCCTTCCAAATTCTTTATCAAACAGGGTTAAAAACTTAAAAAGCATTTTCAAAATATCAAAGCATAACGCGAAGTTTAAGACTCAAAGTTTTAACATCAATAAGTTTAAAAAGGTGTTCATACCTGTGTTAGTTGGTACGGTTACTTTTTCGGTTGCGGTTGGTTGTACTGCTGCAGGGGTAAATACTGAAGAATTAGATAAAGAAAATGTAACTACTTATGAATCTATGGAAGAGGATATGAGTAATATTCAAAGTTATGTTGATGAAGATGACCAAATAGTAAATGATAAGCAAATCATAGATTATGTTATAAAAAGTGGTGATTACAGTAAATCTATTATTGCTGAAAAACTAGGAGTTAGTGTTGAAGATTGTGAATTTTTAAATGAATTTAAACCAGAAATAAATTATGTTGTTAAAATTAAGGTTCCTAAAAGCGTGGCAAATAAATATAATGGTGATAATGAAATTATAAGTTATAAAGTAGGAACTTATGAAGTAAAAGAAGGTCAGGTAAACAGTATTGTTGATTTAGCCAATGATATAATGAACGAATATTGGATATTTGATAATTGTGGTAAGAATCCAAATGAAATAGCATCGGATCTTGAAAAAGATAATCCATCTTTATGTAAAGATGGTATTGTTAGAACAGGAACATATCAATTATATTATCACGATACTAAAAATAATATAGATAAATTAGTTGAGGAGGGTAAGTTACCAAAACAAATTGATATTAAAAAATAAAAAAACGACTAAATGGGTTCACGCCTAAATACTCGTTTTTTCTTTTTGCACAATTTTTTTGTAATATTTTGTTATTTTATGATATAATTAACAAGTTAGTAAAAAGAAGGTGCAAATTATGGAAATAAGAAACGTTGCTATTATTGCCCATGTTGACCATGGTAAAACAACGCTTGT
>CANRHO010000024.1 GCA_947630435.1 uncultured Bacilli bacterium | reverse complement strand
TCTATGGGGTAAGGGGTTTTATTGCCTTTTTAATAAAAACTTGTTTTTTATTTATGTTTTTTAAAAGCAATAGCATAATATTTAGAAAAAATATATATCTATTTAAAAAATTGGTTACTTATATTACTTATGGTTTGTCAATATGCAAGTATGTTTTTAAAGTTGACAAATATATCAATTTCAACTATAAAAATTATAGCATAATTTTAAATATATTAAAACTCGAACTACAAAAGTTCGAGTTTCCTATCATAATGGTGCGATTGGCGTAGTAATCTACAACTTTTTTATTAATTAGAAAAATAAATTATTATTGTTCATATTTATCATATTAAATCTTATCATATCTACCATATTTAGTTTTAGTATCACACCAAAAAATATTCTTATCATTATTATCATAAAAAATCCTAATTGAATCACCTATTTTAAACATATTGTGAGTAACTGAGAATAAACTATATGTTTTATATGTAGTATTAGAAATAGTATATTCACATTCAATTAAATCTGACAAAAAATATTCTTTTAAATCATCTGCAACATCTTCATCAATACATTTAACTGTTACATTAGTTACTATGCCTGTCGTCATCATTTCAACAATTCCATTTTTAATAATTTTTTCATTTGCGTATATACTTTGGTATTCATCTTCTAAACATGATTCACAACTTTTTAAAGGATTATATCTAATCATAACCTTTTTATTTATAGGATAATCTTTATACAATAATTGAGCTGAATATCTATTTAAGACAGAATGAATAATATTCCCATTAGAGTCCTTAAATTTATACATTATATTATAATCACAATGAATACTGTCTTCTGGATCATGAAGATTTTCTGTTCTTCTATAATCAATTATTTGGCCCTCAGTTATTGCTGTGTATTTTTTATACCTTTTTTTAGGTTGAATATAATAAATGTAAAGCACGTATAAAAACATAATTAAACTAAAAAATACAAAACAGACTATAATATGCATAATAGAAACTTTACCAATCCTAATGCCTATTAAAATTGGTAATATTATACCAGCAAATATTCCTATTACACATAAAATTAATAAATATTTATTATAATACCCCATATTATCTGAATCAATAATAACATAATCGTTATTTAAGTCATTACAAACAATATTAACGCTTTCTGATTCAACATATTTTTTAGGACGTAACTTATTTTTTTCTTTAACTTTTTTTACATAAGTCTTCCCATTTACTTTAAATAATACTCTGGTATTAATAGTTTTAATTGTATTCCCATATTTAATAATTGTTGCTATATATTTATTATTATTTATTACAGCATCATTATCTTTGTAACTTTTATTTATCATACAACTTAATTTCTCCCTTTATATAAACTCTGTTAAAATTATACCATATATTTATTTTTTAAAATCATTATTGCTTAATTTTCTTAAACAAATTGGTAATTACTTGTTTGCTATTTAAAGTATAGTTGTCTTGGCAAAATGATTAACCCCCTAGGTATTTTGACAACATATCAAAATAACCTAAGGGGTTATTGTTTTATATCAATATTCGAAAAAGTTCGAATAGAAACGTCACTGGTGCGGGTGAAGGGACTTGAACCCCCACGGATAAATCCACTAGATCCTAAGTCTAGCGCGTCTGCCAATTTCGCCACACCCGCATAAAAAAGTGGTGGACCCTGTAGGACTCGAACCTACGACCGCCCGGTTATGAGCCGGATGCTCTAACCAACTGAGCTAAGGGTCCATATATTTGCACTTGCTTTTATATATTATCATATTCTTTCAAGTTTATCAATATGATTATTTAAAAAATTTTAAAAAAATGACGAATTATTCGCCATTTTGCAACATATTTAATAAATCTATTTTAAATTTGTCTTTATCTTGATTAGCTTTTGATATCATTACACCTTTATATGCTTGAAGTTCTTGTCTATGGCCTTCAGATAATAAAGATTCTGGAGTGATTGTTTCAAGGATTATAGTATTTGAGTTCTCACAAACAGAATAATGCAATACAACCTCCCCGTGAACTCTTACAAATAAATCATCAGTAGGTAATTTAAGTTCATAACTCTTTGTATTTTCTTTACTATTTACACTAACTAATTTCCCTAAAAAATTACCATCTTTCATTTCTGGATAAAACTCAAAGACCAACTTCTTATACGCTAGCATATTATACTTTTTTACTGAACGCTCAAGTTTTTTAAACTCATTTTCATTTAAATATTCAAAAATGTAAGATCCTTTCATATATTTAACCCCCTTCTTTTAACTGGGATATTTTTTTACAATATATAATACCCAATTGGTAGTGGTATTATAACATAAACGACAATAAATGTCAAATTTATTTACACATGTTTATTATTTACACATACAATTTTACGGTTTAAAATCATTATTTAAATTTTACTTATTTTTTTGACATAAAGGGCAATAATATGTTCCTCGTCCTCCAATTTTTTCCTTTCTTATAATACTACCACATAAATAACAAGGCAAGCCTTGGCGTTTATGAACCATTAAATGATTTTCAAACGTTCCTCTTTTTCCATCAATATTAGGATATGTCCCCTTATATTTAAGTGATTTTTCAAATACAAGTTTAGTATTTTCTATTATATTATTCAGTTTATTCTTGCTAAGCTTATCAGCATATGCTCTAGGGTTTATTTTAGAAGCAAACAAAATTTCATCAGCATAAATATTGCCAATACCGGTTATGAAGCTTTGATCCAAAAGCATTTTCTTTATATCCGTATGATGGGTTTTAAATTTATCTTTTAAATATTCTTTAGTAAGATTTGGATCATCATATTCTAATCCTAATTTTTTATCGTTAAAAAATTTTTGTATATTATTTTTTTCAATAACTTCCATTTTTCCAAATAATCTAGGATCATTATAATGAAGAGAAAAATCATCAAAATAAAATATTACGTAATCATGCTTATCTTTAGGTGCATCTAACGTTAAATAGTAAAATCTTCCTTCCATTCTAAAATGAATGATAAGATAATTATTATCTAATTCAAACAATAACCACTTACCTCTTCTTTTAACACTATTTACTTTTTGGCCTTCAATGGTTTTAATAAATTCGTTTTTTTTATTATAAACTATTTTATCTAGATAAACAGATACTTTATTTATAATTCTTCCTTCAATTACCTTACTTAAATCTCTTCTTGTAGTTTCTACCTCTACTAACTCTGGCATCAAAATCCCCCATTCTCAAATTTTATTTAGCATCATACCAATTAATTCCAGTTTCAATATCAACTTTAAGTGGTACTTCTAACTTATAAGCATTATCCATGCATCTATCAACTATTTCAGTAACCTCTTTTTCTTCTTCTTTTAATACGTTAAATATAAGTTCATCATGTACTTGAAGAATCATTTTACTTTTTATATTTTTTTTATTAAATTCATTATATATATCAATCATAGCTTTTTTCAAAATATCTGCACTAGAACCTTGAATTGGTGTGTTAAGTGCCATTCTTTCACCCTGTTGTCTTATCATATAGTTAGTATTATTAAGTTCATCTATTCTTCTTTTTCTATTCATAATCGTAGTTACATAACCTTTATCATAAGCATCTTTAATTACACTATCCATGTACACCTTAGTTCCGCTATAAGTTTGAAAATATTTATCAATAAAAGCTTTTGCTTCCTTAACTGAAATTTTAAGGTCTTCAGATAATCCAAAACTACTTATTCCATATAAAATTCCAAAGTTAACCGCTTTTGCTTGCCTTCTCATAAGAGGTGTAACTTCATTTTCAGAAACGCCAAATATATCCATTGCAGTACGGGTATGAATATCCATATCTTTTTTAAATGCATCTATCCAGTTCGGAACTTTAGAAAAGTGTGCAAAAACCCTTAATTCTATTTGTGAATAATCACTAGATAATAATATACATCCATCCTCCGGAACAAAAGCTTTTCTAATTAATTTACCGTACGTTGTTCTAACCGGAATATTTTGTAAATTAGGTTCAATTGAAGAAAGTCTTCCTGTTCTTGTCAAAGTTTGAGTATAAATCGTATGTATTTTTCCGTCTTCCAAAATACTAGATTCTAATCCTACTATATATGTACTCTGAAGTTTAGTAAGCATTCTATGTTCTAATATCAAGGGAACAATTGGGTGTCTATCAACATACTTTTCTAATACCCCTTTATCAGTTGAATAACCACTTTTAGTTTTTTTACCCTTTCCTATTTCAAGTTTTACAAATAAAATTTCTCCTAATTGCTTTGGAGATGATATATTAAACTTTTCTCCTGCGAGTTCATATATTTTTAAAGATATTTCTTTTATTTTTTCTTCTATTTCTGCATTCATTTCTTTTAGGACGTTAACATCTACCCTTATTCCTTGATACTCCATATCTCCAAGTACAACTGATAAGGGCATTTCTATATTTTTAAATAAATAAGTACAGTCTTCCTTTTTCATTTCTTGTTCTAGTTCATTTTTTACGTCATAAATAAATTTTGCCTTATTAGTAACAAGTTTTTTTAGATTTTCTTCATTTATGTTTTTTTCTTTGCTTATTACATCATAAAAAGGTATATCATAACCAAATTGATTAGCCAAATATGCTATATCATCTTTAACATTATAATTCAAAAGATAAGCCGCAATCATTGAATCAAACGTAACATTTGATAAAGAAATATTCATTTTCTTTAGTGTTACATAATGTTTTTTTAAATCATATGTATACTTTTCTTTATCATTTATTTTTTTTACGACATCATTTATCATTTCTTTTTTTATAAAGTATGCATTTTTTCCATCATATAAACCAAGGGCAAGAGCATGAGCTATATGATAATTAGTTTTATCAACTTCAATATAAAAACTAAGAGGAGAAGAAATTTTATCTAATTCGTTAATATTTTTTAAATCAATTATATCTATATCTTCTTGTGTCTTCTGGATTTTCATATTCTTTAAGAAAGAATAAAACTCCAAAGATTCATACGTGTTCTTTATTGCTTCTAAATTTCCACCAGTTAAAATAGTATCTTCTAGAGTAAATTCTAAAGGAACTTCTTTAAATATCGTAACTAAATCTTTACTTTCAAAAGCTTTTTGTCTTTCATTAATAAGTTTTGTTGCAACAGATCCTTTAATATAAGCTAAATTATCATATACTCCTTCTAAAGTGCCATAATCTTGAAGTAGTTTAAGTGCTGTTTTTTCACCTATTCCTTTTACACCAGGTATGTTATCAGATGCATCTCCTTGAAGAGCTTTTATATCAATCATTTTTTCTGGAGTAAGACCGTAGGTTTCATAAAATGTTTCTTTAGTCATCATAATATAATCTTTGGCTTTTAACATTTTCATAACAACTTTATCACTAATAAGTTGTAAAAGATCTTTATCACTACTAATAATCAATCCGTTATATTCATTTGATTCATCTATCATTTTAGCAAGCGTTCCTATGATGTCATCAGCTTCATAATTTTCTATTTCAAACCATTTTATACCTAGATTAGTAAGAATTTCTTTAGCAACAGGAAATTGTCTTTTTAATTCGTCTGGCATTTGTATTCTTCCAGCTTTATAATCTTCATATTTATCGTGTCTGAAAGTCTTTCCTTTATCAAAAGCAACAAGCATATAAAGTGGCTTTTCATCATTTATGATTTTATTAATCATGTTAACAAAACCATACAAAGCGTTAGTTGGAAATCCTTTAGAGTTTTTCATGAAATTTCCAGAATATGCAGTTGCATAATAGCTTCTAAATAATAAATTATTTCCATCTACTAATACTACTTTTTTCATTATATTCACCAATTTAATTATACCACGATTATTTAATTTATCCCAAAGAATTATTGTTAAAAGATCCAATTACTTTTTGTTTTTAACGATGATTAATTAGCTTATATTTTTCCTTACTGTTAACTATTTATATTTTTAACCTTTTAGTCATTTTATTATCTTCTTATCTTAGTTATATAAAAAATAAAAGCATACCACTTTTTTGTGTACACTTTTATCTTACAAATTAATATAATTTTTTTTTACATTTGACTATTATTTGTATTATTATTTGACCATAAAGAAGTATGTGATAAATCATCATTTGATTTTAATTCTTCTTGTAAAACTGGTTGCTGTGGAGCTTGTTCTTGTACTGGTGCAACCGGTTCATTCATTACTGATGATTGTTCTTGTACTGGTGCAACTGGTTCATTTATTACTGGTGATTGTTCTTGTACTGGTGCAACTGGCCCATTCATCACTGGTGATTGTTCTTGTACTGGTGTAACCGGCTCACTTATTACTGGTGATTGTTCTTGTACTGGTGCAACTGGCTCATTTATTACTGGTGATTGTTCTTGTACTGGTGCAACTGATGTATTTAATATTGAATCAGAATTTATAGATTGATTTATATTATTTATTTGTTGAGTATTATTCTGCGAAGTAGTTTGACTTTCAAAAATTGGAGCAGCATATCCACTTGTTATACTAGGTTCGACAGATGTTTCTTTATTATTAACTACGTTATAATCCTGTTTTATACCATCTGGATTACCTAAATTATTTGACCCTTCTGGTATATCATCATTCGTTTTATCATTATCGATATAAATGCTATCCTTACCAAAAGCCAAAATAGTAAAGAATATATAAGGCAACAAAATCATTCCTATGGTAAAACCAGTTGTTTTACCAAATTTTTTTGCAATTCCATCATATATAACAAACATAGCAAATATATTTACGATTGGAATAAACATTAATAAAATGTACCACCATTCTTTTTCAGCAATCTCACACATTATATAAGTATTATAAATAGGTATTATAGATGCCCATCCTGGTTTACCTGCCTTAACAAACACCTTCCACATAGATATTATCATAAGTATACTTATAGCTAATGCGATAACCCAAATAAATATTCCCATACCTGCCATCAAACCTAACAAGCCTGTTGTTTGACTAAGTCCATAAGTTGTATCAACATAATAACTTGAATTCATAAAAATTCTCCCTTCTATTTTATTTAATTATATAATTTTTAAAATATATTATCAACAAAATAATGTATATTTTTCACTATTTTACAGAAAATATACTGAAAGGAAATTTATTATGAATGATATAAGTATTAGAAAATACATAGTTAATAATTTTAAAGGAGATAACGAAAGTGAAATAAAAGAAGCAATTGATGATACAATCGAAGAAGGTCTAGAAGAAGCGCTTCCTGGTCTTGGAGTTTTTATGGAAATAATATGGAAAAACATAGATGAAGACTTAAAAAATAAGCTTTTAGAAATTCTAAAAGCTCATCTTAATTAATTATCTCTTAAGGTTGCTGGAACATTTTCAGTAACTTTTTTTATTATTTCACTAAATTTTTCCATAACTTCTTCTTCGGTTAAAGTTCTATCTTCTTGAGTAAACTTCAAAGAATAAGCTATTTGTTTTTCGTTTTCTTTTATTTTTTCACCAGTATAAATATCAAATACATCTATTTCACTAAGAAGTCTTCCACCAGCTTTTTTAATCACCCTTTCAACTTCTAAAGAAGAAACTTCTTTATCAACGATAAATGCAACATCCTTTACTATTTCAGGATACTTATTTGCTTCCTTAAACTTAAGTGGTTTAACGTTTTTATTCATTTTGGACATTGATATTTCAATTAAGTAAATCTCATCCTTACAAACACTAGGATGAATTCTTCCAATAACCCCGATTTGCTCATTATCAATAAATATTTTTGCGCTCATTCCTGGATGAAAATATTTATTGTCATCTAATCTTTCGTATGAATACCTATTATTTAAACCTACAAAATTAAGTAAGTTTTCTAAAACTCCTTTAGCAACATAATAATCTACCTTAACGTTATTATAAGACCATGAGTTAGAAACGTAATTTCCACTCATTAATATTGCTATTTTTGTCTCTTGTTTATAATCATCATAATATACGTTACTTATTTCGTATAAATTAATATCTTTTATATGCCTTTTTTTGTTATATTCATAAGTATCTAAAAGCGATGCAAGAAGCGTTGTTCTTATAACTGATTTATCCATACTCATTGGGTTTGGTAAAACTATTTGCTTTTTATCTTCATAAATAAATGAATCAGCCATCTTAGGAGATACTAAAGTATAGTTTTTATCTTCGTTTAATCCAAGAGCCCTTAGTCTTTTTGAAATTTGTTTTCTATAACCAATGCTTCCTTTATATTCTCCTTTTTTTTGCCTTTGAACTGGTAACGTACCAACTAAGTTATGATATCCGTATAAACAACCAATTTCTTCTGCTATGTCATTAGCACTTTCTTCAATATCTAGTCTTCTAGGAGGTATGGTAATAGTAAAAACTCCATCATTATCATTATATTCATATTTAAAATCTAACCTGTTAAGTTCTGTTTTTACGTCAAGATCCTTTATTTCTATGCCTAAAATATCATTAATTTCCTTACTAGTTACCTTAATTATTTTAGGAGTTTTATCAACGTTATC
>CANRHO010000023.1 GCA_947630435.1 uncultured Bacilli bacterium | reverse complement strand
TAATTCTGCAATCAAATCTTGTGTTAACCAAATATCTTTATTAATTAATAAAACATTTACTTTAACATCATTATCATAATCTCTATATATCAAAAAGTCATGCGTTGTAACTTGTAAATTATTTTTCATTATCATCACCTCTTTTGTTATGTTATTAACTTTTGTAATCAACTTTATAATTCTCATTATAAATGATAACCAAATTGCTATAATTTCGCTAATTTTTAATATTTTTAACCTTATTTAATAAAAAGATGAAAGATCAAAATCAGATAATTTCTATTATTTATAAAGGTTTACAGGTGTTCTTGATTAAATCATAATCAATCAGTTAATGTTTACCTGATTTTATTGATTAATTATTAAAATACTTTCTCTTTACCTATTCATTATAGCACAAAAGAAAGAATAACGTCTTCTTTATTATTTAGTCTTTTAAATATAATTTATTTTGTTAATTCTATGTTTTAAAATCATGTAAAAATACGCAAGCTTAGTTTACGTATTTTTATTCAATTAATCAAAGAGTAATATATATGATTATATTATTTTTAATCTGATTCATAATTTTTTCATCTTTTGAAACTATTGAAACATACGTAGAATCCACAACGTTAATTTCAATTTCCACTAGCGAACTTTTTAGCAATAGATTTTCATTAATATTTTCTTTTTTAAACATCTTGTTATTAATTATTTGTTCTTTATCATATTTTTTAGAAATACCTAAAAAAGTCCCATATCCACTTAAAGTTTTCCTTACTCAATATTTTTTATTAATTCACGTATTTTTTTATCCATTGGATATGCTTCATAATTAATAATAAACCAATTATAATTATTATTTATCTTATCAATTAAATTGATAATTTCATACATATAAGTATAATTTACTTTATTATTTTTTAATATTAATATTTTATGCATTAATTTTATTTTTTCTATACCAAGTTAATATATAATTATTTTAAAAAAAAATCAGTTTTTTTAAAAACCAATTTTTTATTTACTATTTTATTACACTTATCTTATTTATTGGAAATATTCTAAATGATACACTTCCCAATATATCTTTTTTATCAATTAAACTAATCATTCTTGAATCAGTTGAATTTGGTCTGTTATCCCCTACCACAAAGTATTTGTCTCCTGGAATCGTTATAAAGCCAATTGTTTCTAATTTAAAATCGTCAGTTTGTCCATGTTTAAAGTTTTCATTAACAACAAAACCATCAATGTACAAATTTCCTTCTTTATACTCAACATGTTCACCAGGAAGACCAATTACTCTTTTAATTATCTTTTCATTATTCCACTTAACGACTACTATATCATACCTTTTAATATTATTTAATTTATAATCTAGTTTATTTAGTAATATTATGTTATTATCATAAAGTGTAGGTTCCATTGATGGACCATCTACTATTGCAGGAGTAATTATGAACGTTCTTAATAATATTACTACTAAAACTACTATTGCATAAGGATATACATTTTTTAATAAACGTTTTAATTTTTCTTTAGTCATTTGCATCACCTAACAAAAAATAAGGCATATATAGCCTTATTAATTTCTTTCTTTTAATTTCCATTGGCCAACTATATTTCTAGCATAATATAATTTAGCACGTCTTGCCTTACCTTTTCTAACAACTTTAATTGATTCAAGTTTTGGAGAATGAACTGGGAATGTTCTTTCTACACCAATACCACCAGACATCTTACGTACCGTAAATGTTTCAGAAATACCAGTACCTTTACGTGATATTACAACACCTTCAAACGCTTGAACTCTTTCTTTTTTTCCTTCAATGATTCTAACACCAACGTTAACCGTATCTCCCACTCTAAATTCAGGAATTGAAGGATTAAGTTGTTTACTTGTTATTTGTTCAATTTTATTCATCCTTTAAGTCTCCTTTCGTATAATATATAACCAGCAATCATGCAAACTAACCTAATTGCGGCGGATTGCTTTTTCAAACACTAAGATTTTATCATATTATCAAATTTTGTGCAAGTGTTATTCTTACTATTATTTAAATAGACACTAACACCTAAAGTTATAAATTAGTTGTTTTTATTTTTACGAATTCGTTTACCAAATAATCTATTTTATTTATTACTTCATTTAATGCGGTCGAACTTAAATATGATGAGTAACAAGCAATAATCGTATCTTTTAAAATTTGGGCTTCTGATAATACCTTTGTTGTATAATCATTATTTTTGTCATTTAATGCTAATTTTAATCTTTGTGATAATATATTTATTTTTTTACTAACGTTTTTAAAGGCAACTTTAGTATAAAATTCTTTTTTCACAATTAATATTTTAGTTAATGAATCAGAAGATTTACCTTTTAATTTATAACCATGTAAATTTTTTGGATTAAATATTGTAATAGCGATTAACTCGTATGTTTTTTCTACTTTATACTTTTTATTTTCTTTTTCTTTTATCTCTGTTACTTTTATGTTTTTTACATCATCAATAGTAATTTTTCTTACGTTTTTTTTAATTCCTTGTTTTATTAAAGAATACTTGCTCTCAACTAAATCAGGTCTTTTTTCTTTTGTAATTCTTACTTGTTCGCTCTTACGCCAATCGTCAATTTTCTTATGATTACCAGAAAGTAATACTTCTGGAACTTTCATTCCCTTATATTCTCTAGGTTTAGTATACGTTGGATAATCAAGTAAATTACCATTAAACGATTCATTAGTACATGATTCTTCTTGAATAACTCCTGGTAGTAATCTTACTATCGAATCCGTTAAAATCATTGCTGGTAATTCCCCTCCTGTTAATACATAATCTCCAATAGAAATTTCTTCATCACAGATGGTTTTTATCCTTTCATCGAATCCTTCGTAATGACCGCAAATAAATATTAAATGTTCTTCATTTGATAATTCATATGCTTTTTTTTGATTATACTTCTTACCCTGAGGTGATAATAATATTACCTTGCTTTTTTCCGTTCTTAAACTTTCCACAGCGTCAAATATTGGTTGACACATTAAAACCATACCAGCTCCTCCACCATATGGAGTATCATCGACCTTATTATGTTTATCCTTGGAAAAAGTTCTAAAATTGCAAGTGTTAATTTCTACTTTTTTATTATCAATAGCCCGCTTTATGATTGATTCACTTTTAAATCCATCAAACATCTCCGGAAAAAGTGTTAATATATCTATTTTCATTATAACAACCCTTTCACATCATTTACATAAACACGTTTATTTTTAATATCAACATCATTAATAAACGATTTTACATAAGGAATCATAACTTTGCTTGATAAAACTAAAACCTCATTTGCAGGGGTATCAATTACTTCGGTTATTATCCCAATTGATTTATCATTTATTATAACATTAAATCCTACTAAATCAAGAGCCAAATAAGTGTTTTCATCAAGTTTTAAATCATTCCTATTAATATAAATATATGAACCTTTTAAATGTTCTATTAAATTGATATCATAATTATTTTCAAATACAACCATGTCAAAATTCTTATGTTTTCTATATGATTCTATAATATATTCCTTTTTTTGTTTTCCAACATAAAATTTAAAACCTTTAACAAATACTTTATTTTTATATCTAAAATCAGATAGAATCCTAACTTCCCCCTTAATACCATGAGTGTTAACCAATTTTCCTATATATAAATACTCCATTGTTACTCTCCTTTATTTACTTCATACATTATAATTGATGTGGCTACCGCAACGTTTAAACTTTCACAAGTTTCATTAGTCTTAATATATATATTATCTTTTAACAAATCTTTTATCGGGGTAGTTATACCACTTCCTTCATTACCCATTACTACTGCTAATTTACCAGTTAAATTTATATTTTTTATATCTTTTCCCTCATTAACATTTGTTCCATATACACAGTATCCATGTTCTATCAAATAAGGAATAAACCCTTTTAAATCTTTATTTATTACGTTCACTTTAAAAAGCATACCTTGTGAAGATCGAATTACTTTTTCATTATATTTTTTTACGCAATTCAAACCAAGAACGATTGTATTTATATTAAAAGCGCAAGCACTTCTTATTATGGTTCCTAAATTCCCAGGATCTTGAACATTATCTAAAATGATTATTTTATCACCTAAAACATCGTTTTCTGGTATGAATTTACATATTCCTATAACATCACTTTTAGAAGGTAAAGTACTTATATAATTCATTATTACAGGAGAAATAATATTGCTAGTAACCCCATAGTCTTGATCCGTGGTGCTAAACGTTTCTAATAAAATCCCTTCCTTTTCAGCTTCTATAACAAGGTGTTTTCCTTCTACAATAAATTTTTTTTCTTCTTGCATAAACTTATTATTTCTAAGTTTATTAATATATTTAATTTTTTTATTATCCTTTGATTTTATTACCATGTTTTACTCCTTTAGTTCTTTTCTAATTATTTTATACTCCGGGCAATATTTTTCAACGGTTTTCCAAAACTCTTTACTATGATCAAAATGAACAAAATGTGATAGTTCATGCACAATAACATAATTCAAATACTTATGATCCTTTTTTATTAATTCAAGATTAAGAGTAATTGAATTATCTTTTTTATTACATACTCCCCACCTTGTTTTCATATTTCTTACCTTTAGCTTAGGATATGGTATTTTTTCATCAAAAACGTAATACGCTTCATTTAAGTAAGTCTTAAATATTTCTTTTGCTTTTATTTTATACCAATCATCTAACATATCATCATCTTTAACAATAATATTAACTCCGTCATATTTAGGTTTAGCAATATCTTGATATATAACATTTAATATTTTCCCCAACAACATGTTCTTTTCTACTTTTTTAGTACTATTTTTTTTCTTTTGTTTTTCAATCATCTTTATTATCGAATTAGAATTCTTATATAATATTTTTAATATCATTTTATTAGTGTAAAAATATGAACTACTAACCTTTATTTTTAAATCATCAGTTACCCTTATATATAAATTTTTAATATTTTTCTTTTCAACAATCACATCATAACATTTATCATTAATATCAAAATTCATATATATCACCAAAAATATTATATCATAAATAAAAAAAGATAGAAATGGAGTATATTCCAAATTATCTTTGTGTTAATGTGTATAAAGTATTTACAATTCGTTTATCAGCATCTTTATAATCTAACTCCATCGCGGTAGCTTTTATTATGATATCTTTTTTTATTTCACTATTATTTGGTAAATTTTTATTAGGATTTTGTAAGAACTCTTTAATACCATTTTCATCTAGTAACTGTAGTTCTTCTACCAACAAATTAATCCATATTATAGAATCTTCATCAAGCTTTTTTCTTAAGTTTTGGACATCGTTAATAAGTTGTTTTTTTCTATTTTGTTCTATATATTGTTCCATTCTTTCTTTCCTAGTTCCTGTTTTTATAACATTAGATGCTTTAACTTTATTATTAAATTCTTCTTTAGAGTTATCTTCATGAGAATTTATTTTATTAATTTCTTCTTTTAATTTTACTTTTAAGTTTTCTACACACTTGATTTCAATTTTAGGTTTACTAACAATTGAATAAAATTTATCATAACAAATTTTAAACTGATTAATATCATTACTAATTTGAGTGGCTTTTACATTATTAATTTCAAAAATCAATTCTCGTAAGTATTCGATTATAGTTGAATATTTACTTATAAAAGAATTTACTTGTTCCATAAATACATTTATAGGATTATTTATTAGTATTTCCATTAAGTTTTTACCATCTTTGGTTTTATTATCTCTAATATCATTTAATTCGATACTTTTAATTACGTTAGGTCTACATAACCTTTGCATAAAATATATGTAAGAATCAACGTTCGAAAACATGTTTTTAGAGATATTAACATCTTTTAAAATTTTTTTAGAATAAATATTTAAAAATGCTGGATTCCCCATTTTCCTTAACATATCTTCATATGCTTCCAAAGAATAGTTAGTTTTCATAAACCTATTATAACCATACTTTAGTAAAATAACACAAGGTTTATAAAAACTAGCATAATCATCACACATTATTTTTTTATAACCTTTAATATTTATTATATTTTTAAAATCAAGTACCTCGTTAAAATCCTTTTCTATATCATTTAACATGTTTTTTAAATAAATTATCGTATCTTCTATCATAATTATTACTTCTCCTTATTATATCATTTTTAAAATTTCTAACTAGCAATTTTATTAATAACATCTTTTGTAAATAAATCTTCTTCATCTATATAAATTTTTCTTTTACGCAACTGCATAGTACAATCTAATGATAAAAAAATTATTGCTTTATAATATTCATAACTATCACCATTAAAGGCATTATCACACTCTTTTTCTAATAAGTAATTTAATATAATCATAAATGATTTATCATTATGTTTTTTTATTTGATTCTTAAGTGTTGTACTTACACTATTAATATTATCTAAAGATTTATCATACCCATTTTTCGTAAGTGATTTTATAAGATTATTAACAACGTCTACAGCTTCTTGATATAAAATATTAGAATTATATTCTTTAATAAAATCAATTACTAAATTTCCATATAAAACATCTTCTTTTTCATATAATATTATGTTTTTATTTAAAGATTCTTTTAGTTTATCTAATTCTTCTGGACTTATTTGAATTAATTTATTAGCTGGGCTACTATATACGTTGATTATTTCGGTTATTTTTTCTAAACATGATTTACTATCAATTCTTAGTCTTATGTCTTTGCATATTAGATCATATATGATTTTTAGAACTTTATTTGAGCATTCAAATACAATTCGTTTATTTTCATTATCAGTAGGAGTTAAATTACCTTTATAATTTATTACTTCTTTAAAACAATCAAAAACTTCTACTACTTTATCGATATATAAATCTATCTTTTCAGTATCAGTTAAACAATTAGATTCATCCTCACTAATATAAGGTTTTTTTATTCTCCTTTTTGTTATAGGAGTTTGTATCCCAAAAGTTGATCTAATATAACCTAATAAAGCTTTTTGGTTTTCTTTGTTAGAAAAAACATACTCAAATATATAGTAAAGGCTATTTTTAAGATTTGAATTATCTATGTTATTAATTATATTATCTCTAAATATATTATAAGCCCTATCATTTGGAATTTTCAAAGGATCAATATTACCAGAAAAAAATTTAGTGATTTTATATAAAGAGTCATTAATGCTAACGACTTTTTTTAAATCATTGGTAACATCTTTTAAACTTTCGAAAACCTCCTCTTTTGTTATTTGGCTTTTATTTTTACTTTCCACTATAAAACCCCCTCTTCATATGGCTTTGTATGATATCAAAAAATATTTATTTTGTCAATTATACCTATAATATAATAAAAAAAAGTCAACTTAGAATAAACTAAGTTGACTTGATTCAGGTAAGCTATCTAAAATACCGAGCATTCTCATTTTATCAGTAAGGGTTAAAGAAACTTTCCCCCTAGCTTGTAAATCTTCAATGCTTATAAATTCACCTTTTTCCCTTTCTTCAACTATTTTCTTAGCAACTGTATCACCAAGTCCATCAATCGCGCTAAATGGTGGATATATAGAAGTTTCATCTTTTACGTTCCATACCGTAGAATTACTTTTATATAAATCTATTGGTAAAAATTTTATACCTCTTGCTGTTGCCTCAAGAGCAACTTTTAAACTTTCTAGTTGCCCCATTTCCTTATTTGATGCATCAAATCCTTTGTTTTGAATTTCTATTATTTTTGCTTTTATTGCATCATAACCTTTTATCATGACTTCTGCATCAACATCTGTTGCTTTTGATGTAAACCATGAAGCATAAAAATATACTGGCATGTGAACTTTATACCAAGCTATTCTAAATGCAGAAATTACGTAAGCTGCTGCATGGGCTTTTGGAAACATGTATTTAATTTTTTCACACGAATCAATAAACCAATCAGGTATTTTAGCATCTTCCATCGTCTTTTTATGTTCTTTCCATGTTTCTGGGTCTTTAGAAGCCCTTCCTTTACGTACAAATTCCATTATTTTAAAAGCTTTGATAGGTTTAACTCCGTTATACATTAAATATACCATTATGTCATCACGACAACCAATTACATCCTTAAAAGGTACAATGTTATTTTTTATAAGATCTTGTGCGTTTCCAAGCCAAACGTCAGTACCGTGTGATAATCCAGAAATTTTAACTAGTTCTGCAAAGGTAGTTGGCTTTGTTTCCGCTACCATGCTTATGGTAAATGGAGTCCCAAACTCTGGGATACCAAGAGTACCAGTTTTACACATTATTTGCTCATTAGTAACGCCTAGTGCTTTAGTAGATGTAAATATACTCATAGTTTCTTTATCATCAAGTGGAACTTTAGTTATTTCAGTGCCTGTTAAATCTTGTATCATGCGTAATTGCGTTGGATCAGAATGACCTAATATATCAAGTTTTAAAACGCATTCATCAATTGCATGATAATCAAAGTGGGTAGTCCTCCATGCACTAGTAGCATCTTCTGCCGGAAATTGAAATGGTGTAAAATCAAAAACTTCCATATAATCTGGTATAACAACTATTCCACCAGGATGTTGGCCAGTTGTTCTTTTTACGCCTGTACATCCTATTGCTAACCTTTCTATTTCTGCTGAGCGT
>CANRHO010000022.1 GCA_947630435.1 uncultured Bacilli bacterium | reverse complement strand
TATTTTAAATGTAAGCTGTCACTTCTTACTAAAACACATTTATATTCTAATATATTTTTAATGATTAGTCAACTTATCTTTTAGCGGAAACCTCCACCGCCTCCGCCGCCACCGAAGGAGCCTCCACCTCCTCCACCGGCAGAAAATCCCCCACCACCAGATGAGTAATTTTGAGCTTTCCGATAGGAATCATTTACGGTTTTCATCGCACTATAACTAATCGAATGAATAAATATAATATCACTATAATTATATCCATAATAATTACTTTCAACTATTTCAGGATATAATTTTTCAAACTGTTTTGCAACCTTATCTGCAATACCAAGTATTTGAGCATATATTAAATAATATTCCCACATATTTACTTCGATTGCTTCTTTATCATCAATTCTTGAAAACTCTTCTAAAAAGTTTTTAAGACCTTTTAATTTAATTGCATCGTCTTTCATTTCTGGATTAACTAAGTATTTTTTTGATTTAAAAATCTTAAAATTAGTAGTTTCTGTGATAGTAATTTTTCCTTCATCAATTAGTTTTTCAGTTTGTCCATCAATTACTTTATCAAACCAAGATAATATTTTACTATAATTATTATTACACCATCTTTCAAATTCCTTAGATTCTAATATACCATCCTTGCTTGCTTCTTTCATCATATTAAAAAGTTCTTGTTCTAAATCTTGATTGAAAGTTACTTCTTTAGTTAAATCAATTGCTAATACTTCTTTATTTTTTAAAATTCCAGTCATTACTTTTTTAACCATTATCTTTTTTTCTTTTAACCACTTAAGAAGTATAGCTCCAAAAAAATCTGTTTTATTCTTATTTAATTTATAGGATTGTGCGATCCAGAAAGTTCTATAAATGTCTTTGTCAAATGGTATTTCACGTATGTTAGGTATATCTTTTGGTAACTTTTTACCATCAGGTCCAAATTCAAGTATTTTACTACCAACTTTATTATTAGAGTTCTTAAATGTTTTTGCAAATACAAATAACATTACTGTCCAAAACGCAAATTGAAATAACATAAAAATATATGCTAAAATTGATTCACTTTTCTCATTTTCTTTATACTTTGTAGCCCCTTCATTTGCCATATCTTGATAATATTTAAAATCATTATTTAATGTATTATAAGTATTAAAAGTGTTCTTGTTAAACTTAACAAGAATCGTCATATATTCATTGCTTTCTAACGTACCTTCAGAATTCATCTCAATATATCCATCATATACGTAAGCAGTTCCACCATAATTACCATAACCCCAAACTGGTAATTCATTACTAAAATCATTATCGGAATATATCTTAATATGTACGTTATCTGGTTTAGATGATAGTTCGTATGGTATTAAAGTCCAATATATCATATCAGCATCGTTTACTGTTGCAACAAAGCCTTCAATATCATAAGTAAGAACATAATCATGATATCCATATGATGATATACCCCAACATAACTCTATACCATCTGATATGTAATTTATCCCGTTTTTATAAGCTTTACTTTCAAAATCTGCATTTGGGTTCCAATAATCGTTATATTCATATGTTTTATTATTTTCTTTAACTTTAAAATTAGTAATTTTAGCATTACCTAAGTTATAATATGGTTTATATCCTTCAGTACCTTCATTTAAATTAGCACTCCAAACTTCCGTTACATGGGCTGTTCCGTTATTATCCAAGTATATATCCATATTAATATTTGATATACTATTTGCCCTAACGGATATTGGTATTAATAGAAGAATTAATAAAATTATATAGTTTAATAATCGTCTCACATTAACCTCCTTAAAGAAAAAAAGCCTACTTTGTCAGTAGACTAAAATTTAACTTGTACGTTTTTTCTTTCATCTTCACTTGCTTCAAAGAACGCTTCAGGTTTAAATCCAAACATGTTAGCTACTATATTAGATGGGAACATTTCAAGTTTATTTTTATAACTTAATACACAATCATTATAGAATTGTCTTGCAAAACGAATTTTTTCTTCTACTTCATTAAGTTTGTTTTGTAAATCAATGAAGTTTTCATTAGCTTTTAATTCAGGATAACTTTCAGTTAAAGCAAATAGACGGCTTAAAGCTTGAGTAACTTCACCAGATGCTTTAATCTCATCTTCCTTAGTAGTTGCACTAACTGCTTTATTTCTTGCGTTAATAACGGCTTCTAAAGTGCCTTTTTCATGTTTTGCATAGCCTTTTACGGTTTCAACGACATTTGGTATTAAATCGCACCTATTTTTTAATACTACGTCTATTTGAGACCATTGATCCTTTACTTTGTTTCTTAATGTTACTAATAGATTATATGTAGATATTACGTATAATACTATTAATAGCACTATTACTAAAATAATTATTAATGCTGTTTTCATATATATCCTCCTATGATTTAATTATATATCATTATTTAAAAAAATGAAAGTAAAAACTCATTAATTATACGTTAATTATAATTTAGGGTTATACTTTCTTAGATTAATACCTAAAGCTACTCCTTTTTTTATATCTTATTTTTATTTTTAATTTTTTTAAAATTTTTTTGTAATTCTGGTTTATAAGCTTTTATAATGGCCATTAGTATAATAGTAAGTGGAACAGCAATTACTATTCCAGTAAAACCAAATAATGCTCCTCCTGCAAATACTACAAAAACGGTTAAAACAGCTGGTAATTCGTTTGTTTTACCATATATTTTAGGAGATATAACATACCCATCAATATTTGGAAATACAAGTGTTATTATAAGGGTTAAAATAAATAATCTTTTAGATATAACTGATGCTATTAAAAGAGCTAAAATATTAGTAAAAATTCCACCAAAATAAGGGATTATAGTCGTTATACAAGCAAGTACTCCAATAAGTAAGAAGTTAGGATGACCAATTAATAAAAATAAAATGGTGTACTCAAAAAACTGAATAATCATAAATATTCCAAGCCCTTTTAAATATGCATATATTTCATTATCAATCGTTTTTATTAGTTCGTATTTTTTTTGATTTAATTTTAATAAATAAGTCTTGATTCTTTTCCTAATAAAATCCATATCATTTAAAAAGTAAACTGACACAATTGCTATAATTATTGTATTAGTAATATAACTTACCGACGTATTTAATAAGTTTATTATTGTTCCATTACCTAATGCTATTTCTAAATATTCTAATAACTTTGATGAATATTTGTTTATGTAACCATTAATCAAATTAGTATCAATGCCATAGTTTTGAGCTATTTCAGCGGTAAACTTAGTTAGATTTGAAAACAAATTAACTAATTGATTAACGAATATAGGAAATACAAAATATGAAGTAAGTCCTATAATTAGTAATAAACAAATTATAATGATTATAATTGATAACCATTTTGGAATTTTTTTCTTCATCAAAAATTTTAAAAAAGGATATAAAACATAAGCAATAACAAAAGAAACAATAAAAGGAAAAAGAATATTTAATATTTTGATTAAACCATTTAACCAAAGCTTTCTCATTAAAAACAGCAAGTAAGCGATTGCTAATAATAAGAGTATATTTATATATTTGTAATTAACACTCTTCATTAAAAATCCTCCTTGCTATCAATTATTATTGTTACAGGGCCATCATTAATCAATGAAACCTTCATATCAGCTCCAAATTCACCAGTTTGAACATCTATTTTTTCCTGCTCCAACCTAAAATTAAAATAATCATATAACTTTTTTGCATCATTATAATTTAAAGCATCCGTAAACGATGGCCTTCTTCCATTTAATTTAGCATATAAAGTAAATTGAGATATTGACAGAATCTTTCCATTAACATCCTTAATACTCAAATTAAGTTTATCATTTTCATCAGAAAAAATTCTTAAATTTACTATTTTATTTACCATTTTATCTACTATGTTTTTATCATCACCATTAGTAAAACCAATTAATAACACATATCCATAATCTATTTTACTAATTGTTTTATTATCTACACTAACAGAGGCCTCATTACTTCTTTGTATAACTATTTTCATTATTTATTACCTCTTTCAACTGAATTTACATAAGGAATTTGACCTATAACACTAATATATTTATCTAATTTTTCTTTATTTTCTACTAATATATCTATGTCAAACACATTATAATCAACGTTTGTAATTGTATTAACACTTTTAACCCCAATGTTCATTGATGTTGTTTTAGATATTATATCTAAAAGCAAATTTTCTTTTTTATCAGCGTATATTATAACGTTCGTAACATATTTCTTGTTTGAATTAGGATTCCAACTTACATTGATTATCCTATCGGTTATATCACATATATTATGACATATTTTTCTATGAATTGTTATACCTTTACCTTTAGATATATACCCAATGACATCATCACCTTTAACAGGCATACAGCATCCACCAAAAGAAACTTTTAAATCAAGCATTCCATCAACAATAATATCATCCGAAGATTCCATGGCTTTTGATGAATATCTTAATACTTTATCCGACAGAATTTTTTCTTCATCTTTTTTATCACCGGTTAGCATTTTTATTATACTAGTTGGGTTATATTTACCAATACCTAATTCATAATATAAATCATTTTCATTATTTAGTCCTAATTCATCTAAAATCTTATGAATTTTTTTATCTTCCATTACATCATTAATTGAAAGTTTTTTCCTTCTTATTGTTTTTAATAACATTTCTTTTCCATTTGACGTAACTTCTTGTTTATCCATTTTGGTAAAAAAGCTCTTTATTTTATTTTTAGCACTAGTTGTATAAGCTATAGACAACCATTCTTTAGATGGGCCTTTACTATTTTTATTGGTATTTATTTTTACAATGTCACCATCTTTTAATTTATAATCCAAAGGAACTATGTTATCATTTACAATTGCACCTATCATTTGATGACCTACTGATGTATGGACACGATATGCGAAATCTATTGGAGTTGAACCAAGTGGAAGTTCAAAAACATCACCCTTTGGTGTGTAAACATATATGTTATTTGATGTAAAAATTTCGTTTTTAACAGTATTTACAAAATCTTCTCCTTCTACTTGCTGCTCATTAAGTTCCATTACGCTTCTAAATGCTAATAGTTTTTTCTCTAAATCACTAGATTTTACTGATCCATGTTCTTTATAAGACCAGTGTGAAGCAAAACCAAACTCTGCAACCTTATCCATCTCATAAGTTCTTATTTGTATTTCAAACAACTTACCATCTACCCCAAAAACCGTTGTATGAAGTGATTGATAGCCATTAGGTTTAGGTCTTGCAATATAATCCTTAAATCTTTTTGGAACCGGTTTAAATTTAGCATGAATGGCTCCTAGTGCGAGATAACATTCCGCTTCAGTATTAACAAAATATCTCAATGCTAAAATATCATATATTTGATTAAATGTTTTCCCTTTTTGAAGTTTGTTATAAATGCTATATACGCTTTTACTTCTTCCTTTCATTTCATGCGGAATACCATTTTCATCTAATATTTTAGATACACCTTGCATCATTTTATCAACAGATTTATCTAATTCACTTCTTGATTCACTTAATTTTTCTAATATATCATTATAAACATCTGGTTTATAGTACCTTAAACTTAAATCTTCCAACTCACTTTTTATATGATTTATACCTAGTCCATGAGCAATAGGAACTAATATATCAAGCGTTTCCTTTGCTTTTTCCTTTCTTTTTTTCTCAGGAATTGCCCATAGAGTTCTCATGTTATGAAGTCTATCAGCTATCTTAAGAATTATAATACGTACATCGCCAGATAATCCAACTAAGATTTTTTTATAATACAAAGCTGACGCATCATTATCAGCAGATAACGATAATTTATTAATTTTTGATATTCCATCAACTAAATTTTTTATTTCTTGTCCAAATTCTTTTTCAATTTCTTCTATCTTAGTATCCGTAAAATTAATAACATCATGCAGTAATGCAGTAGCTAAAGTTTGTGCATCAGCATAAACTTCAGTTAAAATTAAAGCCACGTTTAAAGGATGAAGCATATAATCATCACCAGTTAATCGTAACTGCCCCGCATGCGCTTTACTGGCAAAATCATATGCCTTAGTGATTAATTTAATATCTTCTTCCTTTTTTATATAAGTTTTTGCTTTCGTTAATAAATCATTAATGTTGTAAGCTTTTTCTTTTTGCTTCACTTATAGCACCTCTTTGTTTTGTTATTTGTTTTTAATAGTCTTTTTTTCAATCATATACCATATTTGACCCGCTAGCAAAATAGATGAATAACATCCAGCGATAAGTCCAAATATTAAAGCTATATTAAAAGGTAAAATTCCTTTTGATCCTAATAATATTAAACATATTACAGGAATTAATGTAGTAATAGTTGTATATATTGCACGTTTAAATGTTTCTGTTATACTATTATTTACAACGTTTTTAAGATCATCTTTAGTAACTTTCTTTTTTAATAAAGACATGTTTTCTCTTATTCGGTCAAAAACCACAATGGTATTATTAATCGAGTAACCAACAATCGTTAAAATAGCTGCAATAAAAATAACATTTACCTCAATTTTCAATATAGAAAATAATATTATTACAAATAAAACATCATGAATCAAAGCCAAAATAGATGATATTGCATAACTAAATTTAAACCTTATAGATATGTATATAATTATTGCAATAGCCGCTATTAAAACAGAATATATTGCGTTTTTTACAAGTTCTTGTTTAACAATGTTTGTTACAACATTTATCTCTGTTTTAGCGTTATATTTATCAGCAAAATAATTATTTACTTTATTAATACCATCTTCTTTTAACTCGGTATTTAATTTTACATATATTTCATTATTTTCTTGTTTACTAATTGACACGATTTTGTAACCCATTTGTTTTAAATCTTTTTCTACGTCAGAAACGGTAATTTTATTTGCGCTTAAGGTTATATCAGAACCTGATCTAAAATCAATGCCTAAATTAAGTCCATTTACCATTAAAAATACTATTCCTAGTACAAGATATATTACCGTTATTGGTATGTTTTTCTTAATTAATCCAATAGAATTAACTTTAATTTTTTTATTTTGAGTATTATTTTTCTTTTCGTAACGTATGAATGCGTTTTTATTATTCTCAAATATCTTTGAATTAACAAACCACTTTAATAATTTCCTATTAATGAATACCATTATAAACATCGTTGCGAAAATTGTGATTATAAGCATGGTAGCAAAACCTTTTACCTGACTTTCACCAAAAATAAATAATACTATTGCGACAATTAAAGTCGTTGCATTAGCATCAAATATGGTACTCCATGATTGACTATTTCCAGCGTCATAGGCCGTTTTAAGACTTTTACCAGATAAAAGTTCTTCTTTTATTCTTTCGTTTGTAACAACACAAGAATCCACTGCCATACCTATTCCTAATACCAAAGCAGCAATACTAGGAAGAGTTAATACTCCACCAATAAGCCAAAATATACCCATTACTAATAACATGTATAATAAAAGATTAATTCCTGATATGAATCCAGAAAACTTATAAAGAATAGACATGAATAAAATAACTAGTAACATACCTATTATTCCGGCAGTAAATGTTTTAACAAGAACCCCTTCACCATATGAGGCATTAACATTTTGAGATGAAATTTCTGTTAATTTTGTAGAAATAGAACCAGCATTTATGCTTGTTGCTAATTGTTCTGCTTCTTCTTTTTCAAAATTACCCGTAATTATAACATCACTAGAAAAACCTTGAGATACGCTAGCTGCTGATAAACAATCACTTTCTTCCTCTCCACAGGTTTCTTTATCTTTATCATAAGAATTAACACCATTTTCAAAGTTATACCATATAACCATTATATTCTTTCCTGGTTCTTTTGAACTAATATCGGTTGTTACTTGTAAAAATTTTTCTTTATCAGCAACTTGTAATGATATAGCAGGTCTTCCCTCTTCGTCATAAGAAAGTTTTGCACTATTAATAACACTAGAATCCATAAGTAGTTTATCATCAGTATCCCTAAAGGATATGTTTGCAACGTTTGATAACGCTTTTCTAGCACCCTCAATATCAGTTATTCCAGCTAATTTAACTCTTATTCTATCAGTTCCTTCCATCGTTATTTCAGGTTCTGATACACCAAGAGAGTCAACGTTTCTTTTTAATACATCATAAGTACTATTCATATCATTAGAAGTAAGTTTTTTACCATCACTTCTTTTAACTTGATATAATACTTCAAACCCACCTTTTAAATCAAGACCAAACTTCATATCATTAAATAGTGGTATGTAAATTAAACAAAATAAGATAACCACTGCAAAAAATATAAATAATCTTTTTACAAAACTTTTTTTCATCTTTACCATCCTTATAAATATATTCAAATCATAATGATATTTATCATCATCACTAACAATTTATATTATATAACAACTATAATATAAAAGCAAAGATAAAAATCTTGAATTTAAGTTTTTTACTAAAATTCCGGTGCTGTTTTTAAATTTATGCATGATAAAATAAAACATTATAAACAATGTTTCTTAAATAAGTCTATAAATAAAAAACTGAATATAATTTGATTCAGCATTTTTTAATTTAACTTTTTTATTTAATTTTATCCTTATATATAAAATATTTTTTTAAGTTTAGATTTTTATATAATGATCAGTAATATTGTAAAATTTAAAAAATAAAATAATATACTTTAATATGATTAAATTTAAAAATAATTTGCTTATTAAAAACATAATAATATTATTAGTATCAGGTGCCATTGCTAAAATACTGGGTATGTTAGGTAAAATAATTTATACTAGAATAGCTGGAGTTAACGTAGTTGGATTATATACAATGATTACCCCCACTTTAATGCTAATAATAAGCATTACCCAATTTAGTTTTCCAATATCAGTTAGTAAGATAAGTGCAGAAGAAAAATACGATAATAATGATCTTTTAAAAAGTGCATATTTAATTGGTTTTATTATAAATATAATACTTACTATAATAATTATATTTACGTCTAATCTTATTGCCACCATGCT
>CANRHO010000021.1 GCA_947630435.1 uncultured Bacilli bacterium | reverse complement strand
ATCTTATAACGGTCAAAACTAATTAATAAATATAGATAAATAAAGGTAGCTATTTTTTGCTACCTTTTTGTTTTAATTATGTATATTTTGTTGTATAATTATTAACAGGAGTGTGATTTTTTTGAAAATATTATCTGTTAATGCTGGTTCATCTTCTTTAAAGTTCCAGTTGTATGAAATGCCAGAAGAAAAAGTGTTAATATCTGGACTTATGGAAAGAATAGGAATGGAAAAAAGTTTTTATACAATTAAAATTAATGGTGAGAAAATACGAAAAGAGGTAGATTTAAATAATCATGAAGAAGCTTTTAAAACTTTGGTAGAAGAACTAAAGGCTAATCATGTTGTAAATTCGTTAGATGAGATAAAAGGCGTTGGACATCGTGTTGTTCAAGGTGGTGATTACTTTGATAAATCAGTTGTAATAACTGATGATGTATTATCTAAAATAGCTGAGTTATCATCTTTAGCACCACTTCATAATCCAGCTGCTATAACTGGAATTAACGCTGCTAAAGAAGTGTTTAAAAACGCAATTCAAACGGCTGTGTTTGATACTGCTTTCCATCAAACAATGCCAAAAGAAAATTATTTATACGCAGTGCCAATGTCATGGTATACCGATTTAAAGGTAAGAAGATATGGAATGCATGGAACGTCTCATAAGTTTGTATCACAAAGAATGAATGAGATATTAGGTAAAGAAAACACTAAGTTAATTACATGTCATATTGGTAATGGAGCATCAATTAGTGCTGTTTTAAATGGTAAATGTATTAATACTAGCATGGGACTTACGCCAAACGCTGGTCTTATCATGGGAACAAGATGTGGTGATATAGACGCAAGTATAATTCCATATGTTATGGAAAAAACCGGAATGAGTGCAAAAGAAATAGATAATGCATTAAATAAAGAAAGTGGCCTTCTTGCAATTAGTAAGAAATCAAGTGATTCACGTGATATTGAGGATGGTATAGCAGCCGGTGATGAAAACTGTATATTGGCACAAAAGATGTACGTTAGAAGGATAGTTGACTACATAGCAAAATACTACGTTGAGATGAAAGGATGCGATGCTATTTGCTTTACCGCTGGTATTGGCGAAAAAGCAATTGATACAAGGCGTGATGTTATAAATGAATTAGGAGTACTTGGAATTTATTTAGATGAAAATGCTAACAACGTAAAAGCACAAGAGCGTTTAATATCAACAAAAGATTCTAAAGTAGAGTGTTGGATCATTCCAACCGATGAAGAATTAATGATTGCAAGGGATACTTTAAATTTAATATAGCAAGGATTAATAATGGAAGATAAAATATTAGAACTAATAAAGAAATACAAAAAGATAATAATAGCAAGACACGTAGGTGGAGATCCAGATGCATTAGGTTCTACTTTTGCATTAAAAGAAATAATATTAGAAAATTTTACTGACAAAGAAGTTTTTGTTGCGGGTACGTCAATATCTAGGTTTAAGTTTTTTGGAACGCATGATAAAATAACGGAAGATATGTATGAAAACGCTTTATTAATAGCACTTGATATACCCGATATTAAGAGGTTAGATGGTGTGGATTATTATAAGTTTAAAGATTCAATCAAAATAGACCATCATCCTGAAATTGATAAATATTCTGACGTACAAATAATAGACATAGATGCATCAAGTACTTGTGAACTTATTGCTAAACTTTGCAATGATTGTAATTTGAAAATGCCAAAACATGCTGCTGAAAGTATATTTATGGGAATAATTGCGGATACCAATAGATTTTTATTTGGAGCTAATAAACCAGAAACCTATAAAGTCATATTAGATTTAGTCCAAAAACATCACGTTAAACCTAATGAATTATATGAAATATTATATAAAAGATCAATGCCTGAAGTTAGATTAGAAGGTTTTATATCACTCAATATGAAAATAACTAAAAACGGGTTAGGTTATGTTAAGATAACCGATGAAGATCTAAAAAAATATGGTGTTGATTCAGCAAGTGTAGGAAGTATTATGAATAATTATAATTTTATTCATGGACTTATTTGTTGGGTAGTATTTACCGAGGATGTAAAAAATGAAGTTATTAGAACATCTGCTAGAAGTAGAGGCGTTAAAATAAATAAATTATTTGAACAATATAACGGTGGAGGACACGTATATGCTTGTGGGGCTAAACTAAAAAGTTTTAGTGAAGCGGACGAAATAATTGATAAATTAGATAATTTGTGTAAACAATATAACGAAGACGAAATAAAGTAGTCTTTTTTAATTTATTAAAATATGTTATCATTTAACTAATGAGGAATATAGTATGAAATTTAACGATAAAAATATAAACATCAATGATCTTATTAAAAATACCTACGATGATAAAAGCATGATCAAGATGCGTGGTAATGGAATTTACTTAAGTGATAATGAAGTAGAAGTATTAAAAAAATATGATATTGATTATAATAAGTATGCATCATTAAGTTCTTTAATATTTGATATAGAAAAAATATTAAATGAAGAAACTGATATATATGACTTAGAAGAAATATCTAAAAGGCTTGCAGAATTTAATTATTATAACAATACTAATAAGTGAAAATATAGGAGTCAATTATGAAAGAACGTTATGAAAAGCTATTAAATGATATAAAGTCACAAGAAGAAACGGATACGTTACTAAAAAATCAAGAAAAAATAAAAAGGGAAAAATGGAGTTTAAATTGGCAATTAGACTCTCATAATAAAATTTTGAAAGAATTTAAATTAGAATTAAAGAAATTGGAAACTTTCAATAACAAACTTTTCCATAGAAAAGATTATAAGTCTAAAAAAGAGAAAATTAAATCCGATATTGATTCCTTGGTGAGAGATATTGAAAAAACAAAAGAAAGTATAAACAAATTGCAAAATGAGCAAAAGAAAATGGAAAAAAAGTTAAAATCTTTAAATGTTACAATAGATGAAGACCCATATGGAAAAAATAAGAAAAGAATACCTTTTAGTATGTCAGAGGAAGGATTTATCTATATTAATACTGAAAATTTAGAAACATTACCAGAAAAAGCGACTTCCATTGATATTGATGAAAAAGTTTTGGTTCATTGTACAAACTTTTTTCCAATTAGCAATAAAATATTAACAAGCAGTGAAGGGCGTAAAATTGATGGTAAGAGTGATGGTAAGGTTGATATAACATATAAAGGTTTTACTAAAACAATCCCAAGTATTTCTACTAGAAATACTGTTCATTTTACTGAAAATAATGTAGTTGGTAATCACATATATGGTACCTTTCCAGATCATTATATAATACTAGAACCAATTAAACATCATATGGATCAAATAGTAAATGAAAACCCTAGTGATACATGGACAAGAGGTAGTGTTACTTTATCGAATGATGCTATTATTTTAGTAAAGAAAGATAAAATAAATAATATTCCAAAAGATGTAATAAAAAAATATAATATTATTTTATACGATGGGGATAGAAAAATTTGCGTAAAAAACTTACTTGAACAATTAGGTTATCCAATTCTTGAGACATGTGTGAGTTATCCAGCCCATGCCGCTTCTTTAGATTGTCATTTAGAGGTTTGTATAAAAATAAGAAACCAAATGATTAGTTTCTTTCAAGGTAAAGTAATTAATTCTAATAATTTTTCTTTGGATATGAAAAATATGATGATTTTATATGATTTTTTTAAAACAGCATATTGTTTTTATAATTTTGGTGAACAATTTAACGATAAATTTTTAAATTCTCAAGTAACTAAGCAATTATGCAAAAAATATAATATAGATTTTGAATTATTTAAGTTTTTCATTAATTTCGGTATGTTAAAAAATGGTGAAAATTACGTTCCTATTTCATATGATAAAATGGTTGAATTAAGTGATATAATAAATGATAAAAACTTTAATGAAAACGCATTTAGTATGATTATAAGTAAATTTGGAATATCGGAATTACAGGAAGCATTAAATAATAAAAAAGAAGAGGATATGATCATAGTAGACAAAAACGAATTACTAGATAAATCTTTTAACGAAATAAATAATTTTGAAAATTTAAGATTTGCTGCCGAATTTCAAAATTATGTAAAGAAAATTTTTGAAAGCTTAGGATTAGAGTCAACAGTATCATTTGATATGGAAGGTATAAATGTTATGTTTTATAGTACAAAAGATAAATCAGAAGTATATTTTAAAGACGGTTTTGATATTACTACTATTAGTGAGTTTGGCTATGGAGAAGAGATTCATCGCAGATTATCGTTTCATCTGAATTGTAAAGATTTATCATGTGCAGAAATATTGGAACAATGTAATAAATATGTACAAAGTGTAGGAAAATTAAATAATAAAAAATGCAGTAAGAAATGGTGATAAAATGGAAAAAATAAGTTTAAAAAACATATATAATGAAGAAGTAGAAATAGAAATTGTAGATAATGAAGATGATGCTAATTTTATAACTCATAGTGGTACTTTTCATGCTGATGAAGTAATGGCAAGCGTAATATTACTTAATAAATTTGGTTCTATGAAGTTATATAGATGTAATAAACCTACTAATTTTAATGCGTTTATTTATGATGTTGGATTTAAAGAATTTGATCATCATGCTATAGATTTTGATAAAACAAGACCAAATGGAATTAAATATGCATCTTGTGGTTTGGTATGGGAAAAATTTGGTAAAGATATAGTTAAAAGATTAGGTATAGATTCCATTGATTCATTTTTTGAAAGTATTGATAAAAACTTAATCATGGATATAGATAGAGATGATAACGGGCAGACTCTTGGCGTAGACTTACCCATTAAGATGCAGAATATTCCTAATTTAATTGCTAATTTTAATCCTACCTGGGATGATTTATCTGGTGAAACAACTAATTTTTTAAAGGCAGTTTTATTTGCCAATGAAATCTTTAACAACTTAATTAAAAATATGATTTCTAAAGAAAAAGCAAGAAAAGTGATAGAAGAAAAGATAAACGAAAGTAAAGATGGAATTTTAATTCTTGATAATTATATGCCTTGGAAAGATATAGTCTTATCTTCTTCTAATCCTAAAGCATGTGAAATTATATATGCTGTTTTTCCTTCTAAAAGAGGTGGTTATAACGTTGTTGCAACACCAGTATCACCAGGTAGTTTTGATGTAAAAAAGCCTTTCCCAGAAAGTTGGGCTGGTAAAGAGGAAGAAGAGTTACAAAAAATAAGTGGTGTAAATACAATTACTTTTTGTCATAAGAATTTGTTTATATGTGCTTGTAAAACGTTTAATGATGCAATTAAGATAGCAAAAATATCTAAAGGAGGGATAAATTAAAACGGATGATAATAAAAAAGGTTAGATATGTTATTTGTTGATTTTAATCAAGAAGATTTTAAAGTAACAAAAGAAATGAGAGAAAAAAATAAAAACAATTATGCTTTACCAGTTAGACAAAGATTAGGTTTATTTAGAACTGATGAAGAAATGAAAGAATATATTTCTAAAAGTTTAAAAAGAAAATTACCATAAAGTAAATGGCTTATTTAGTTTGCATTTTACACTTAACTTTGCTATAATATTCGTCGCAATTGAAAAATTGACATTTTTTCTGATATAATATTAAACGTAGGTGATAAATATATGAAAATTAATGATGTTGAGCTGGCGAATGTCGCGGTAAGAAGAAGCCAGTATCCTACTGATGGGAAACCTGAATATTTATTAATAGGTAGAAGTAACGTAGGTAAATCAAGTTTTACAAATTCCATAATAGAAAGAAGAAACTTAGCTAGAATATCTAGTAAACCAGGAAAAACAGATACAATTAACTTTTATTTAGTGAATAATGATTTTTATTTGGTTGATGTGCCAGGATATGGTTATGCCTCAGGCGGAAAAAGTAATCAAAAAAAATTTGGTATGATGATAGAAGAATACTTATCTGAAAGAAAAGAATTAAAACAGGTATTTATGCTTATTGATTTTAGACATAAACCAACCGAAGATGATTTATTGATGTATAATTTTTTAAAATATTATAACGTAAAAGTTACTTTAATAGCAACAAAGGTTGATAAAATAGGTGTAACGCAAAGAGAAAAATATAAAAAGCAAATCACTGATAACATAGAATTAGCGCAAGGTGATACACTAGTATTGTTTTCAGCGAAAACCAAGTTAGGTAAAAAGGAAATACAAGGAATAATTGAAAAAGATGTTTATGGTGTAGAATCATAAATTTCTTTTTATTTTAAATTTTTGATATAATTGTTGAGAAAAAGAGGTGAGTATTATGAGTTTACCAACGATAGCTTTAGTTGGAAGACCAAACGTAGGTAAATCAACTATATTTAACAGGTTAGTAGGTAAAAAAAAGGCGATTATTGAAGATACACCCGGTGTAACAAGAGACAGAATTTATGGCACTGGAGCTTATTTAGATTATAAGTTTAACGTTATTGATACTGGAGGTATTGACATAGCAAATGATGCTTTTAATAGAGAAATAAAAGCACAAGCAGAGTTAGCTATAGATGAGGCTGACATCGTTATTTTTATTGTTGATGGAAAAGATGGTATAACAACCAATGATTTAGTTGTAAGAGACATTTTAAAACGTAGTAATAAAAAGGTAATTGTTGCAATAAATAAGGTAGATAATAAAAAGTCAAATGAAAATATTTATGATTTTTATGAACTAGGATTTGATTGTTATATCCCAGTATCGGGTTCTCATAATATTGGTATAAATGATTTATTACAAGAAGCAACGTGTGATTTTAAAAAATCGACGGAAGAAGAATATGACAGTAACATTATAAAATTTTGCGTTATAGGTCGTCCTAACGTAGGTAAATCTTCGCTTGTAAATGCAATATTGAACGAAGAAAGAGTAATAGTAAGCGATGTTGCAGGAACAACCCGTGATACTGTTGATACTTTATTTAACTATGAAAAAAGGCCTTTTGTGGTTATTGATACCGCAGGGATTCGAAAAAAAGGTAAAATTTATGAGACAATTGAAAAATATAGTTTGTTAAGAAGTATGAAAGCAATTGATAGAAGTGATGTTTGTTTAGTTGTTATAAATGCACAGGAAGGGATTATTGAGCATGATAAACACATAGCAAGTTATGCTATAGAAGCCGGTAAAGCTCTTGTTTTAGTTGTTAATAAATGGGATACTATAGATGATAAAGAGCATGGTATAAAAGAGTTTACTAAAAAAATAAGAGCTGAATTTCAGTTTTTAAGTTATGTTCCTATAGTGTTTTTATCTGCTAAAACAAAAAAGAGATTGCATACTTTAATGCCAGAAGTTATAAAGGTTTATGATAACTCAAAAAGAGAAATTAAAACAAGCATATTAAACGATGTTATAACTGATGCAGTTACATTGCAAGCTCCCCCTTCTTATAAAGGTAAAAGACTTAAAATTTATTTTACAGCTCAAACAGGTATTGCCCCACCAAAGTTTACCTTTCATGTTAATAACAAAGGATTAGTTCATTTTTCATATGAAAGGTATTTAGAAAATAAGATAAGAGAAAATTTTGATTTAGAAGGAACTCCAATAGTATTTCAATTTAAAAATAGAAATGAATAATAAATTAATAACAAATATCTTAAAAACTCATATATTATTTTAGGAGTGATAATTTATGGGAATAACCGATAGTTTTCTTAATAGAGTAGAAAGAAAAACAAACGTTAGCAAGCAATCTATATTAGATCTTGCCGAAAGATTAAAAGGCGGTAATTTAAAGGATGAAAAAACCATTCGTGGAGTAATTGATGAATTATCTAAATTAACTGGAAAATCGGTTTCTAAAGAACAATCGGATAAAATAGTTAAAGCGGTAGTTGGTGATCAAATACCAAATGATTTAGAAAGTATGCTATAAAAAGAGGAAACTTTCTTTTTTTTTATACTATCTTAAAAAGATTGAAAGTAGTATAATTGTTAATAGAATAAATTTATTATATGATATGAGGTTGTTAAAATGAGTAAAGAAAATAAAAAAGAAACAAAGAAGAAAACAAGTAATAAATGTTTATATACGTGTGAAAGTATAGTAGACGCATACGAATATAAAAAAATGGCAAAATATTTTCCAAAAAGAATGTACTTGCCATTTGTAATTAAGGGTACTTATTTAAATATATTATCTATTGCTTTAATTACAATACTATCTAAAAGCTGGATTATATCATTAGTTTTCTTTTTAGTATATGAAATATTCTTATTAATATATTATAAAGTAGGATTAGAGTCTTATAGTGAAAGAGCATTTAATAATAGAAAAAAGCGCGAAGAAATAGATATCAATTTTGAAACTGAATTTTATGAAGACTATTTTATTAGAAAAACAGAAAAATCATCATTAACAATTAATTACTCCGAAATAAGTAAATGTGTTGAAAATGATACTAATTTTTATTTAGAATATCCATCTAGAAACGTTATAATCATTATTCAGAAAAATAAATGCGATTTAGGATTGATAAGTTTTATAAGGGAAAAATTTAATAATTTAGAAAATTATCTAGGAGATAAATTTAAAATTAAAGGTGTAAAAAAATATCATAATCCTAATTTAATTAAAACATTTATGATTATTTTATTTATTGTTACGATATGTAGTTTATGGGCTGCTTTATGGTCAGTGTCTTTAGCGGATAAAATTAATCCTCAATATGGGTCTAATTTTGCTAAAAATACTTGGGTTTTTTGGTGCTGGTTACCAGTTCCGTTATTATCAATTATTCTTGGATTTAAGTATAAAAAAGCTGGATTTAAATGTACTAAAAACATCGTTGGCGGGTTTATAATTGGTTTCTTGTTATTTATATATGGCTCGTTTTGTTTGTTCCCTACATTCTCGCAAGATTATAGTAAAATAGACGCTTATAAAAATATAATAGATGCAAAGCTCCCAGGCAAAGGAGAACTTGAAGTCCAAGATTGGGAAACTTATTTTGATGAAGATAAAACTAATTATACAATAATAAATGTTTACTATGATAAAGAAGATGTTAGTAATTTAGTAAGTAGTATTGAAAATAATAGTAATTGGATTTTAAGTAAAGAAATAAAATCAGAGCTAAAAATACTAATTCCATCACTTTTAAGATCAGATGAGGACGCATATTTTTCTATTTATAATAAGACAACTGATGAATATAACGCCATACCTAAAACATCTGGTAATTATGAGATATATGTAATTAAATATGATAAATCTGACAAACAATTAGAAATTCATAAATTTACTTACTTATACAAATAAGAGTTTAT
>CANRHO010000020.1 GCA_947630435.1 uncultured Bacilli bacterium | reverse complement strand
TAACAAAAGTACAGGCAACCCTATATTTTTTTATAACTCTAAAAGGGCAAAGGGGGTCACGCTTCCGTTTTTTAGTTATGGGGGATCAAGTCTTATAATAACTCTTATATCAATGGGAATCATATTAAATATATCAAGATATAAAAAAAATTAACAAAGAAAATTAAAAATAATTATAAAATATTGACAAATTATTATAAAATGTTACAATATAATTAACCTAGAGGAAGTTATTATGAATATTACCATTTAAAAAGGAAGTTTGTTTCTTTTTAAACATCAAGTTGTATTTATAATCTATCGAAGTTTGATAGTAGAAAATAGCATGTTAGCTAATCTTATTTGAATCTAGGCTTTACAATTGTAAATGAGAAAGAAAACTCATAAGAATAAGATATCACGTTAAATACTGATAATATTTAAAAATGAATGCAGGGTTTGCCTATGTTCAGAGTGATTTTTCATTCTAAAACTAAAAAAATAACAATTTTATCAGGATTGTTATTTTTTTTTAAATAATTATATGCTTTGTAAATCATCTTCTTTTTAATATATTAAATTCATATAATTATGATATAATGAATAGTAGGTGATAAAGGTGAGAGTTATTATATCCGCAGGCGGAACTGGAGGCCATATTTATCCGGCACTTGCAATAGCAAACAAGATAAAAGAAAAAGATAAAACTTCTAAGATATTATACATAGGAACAACTAACAGAATGGAAAAAGATATCGTTCCAAAAGCTGGGTTTGATTTTATAGGTATTAAAATAGATGGTTTAAAACGTAGTTTGAGTCTTAAAAACATAAAAAGCGCACTTTTATTTTTTACAGGAATCTCTAAGTGTAAGAAAATAATAAAGAAATTCAAGCCAGACGTAGTAATAGGTGTAGGCGGATATGTTTCAGCTCCAGTTGTTTATGCTGCTCATAAACTTGGAGTAAAATGCTGTATTCATGAACAAAATTCTTCTTTTGGAATGACAAATAAATTCGCTAGTAAGTACGCAGATAAAATCTTTGTATCATTTAAAAGTTTAGAAGAAAAATCAAGCGACAAAAAAATTATTTATACTGGTAATCCTTGCAGTGAAAATGCAATAAATGCTAAAGTTTGTGATAAAACCTCTTATGGACTTACTCCTAATAAGAAACTAGTTTTAATTGTTATGGGTTCATTAGGCTCTAAAACGATAAATGATAAAATGAAAAACATGTTAACTTTATTTAATAACAAAGACTATGAGGTAATGTTTGTAACGGGGAAAAACTATTTTGATGAGTATAAAAAGATTAAATACACTACTAACATTAAGATAGTCCCTTATATAGATGGTATGGTATCTTTATTAAAAAAGACAGATTGTTTAGTATCAAGGGCGGGAGCTTCTACTTTAAGTGAAATATGCTCTTTAAACGTGCCATCAATTTTGGTTCCTAGCCCATATGTTACCGAAAATCATCAATATAAAAACGCGATGGACTTGGTAAGTAAAGATGCTGCTATGATTTTGGAGGAAAAAGATTTACAAGGAGACACCTTGCTTAGAATGGTAGAAAAAATACTTAATGATAAAACGTTTATTAGGAAGCTTAAAGATAATTTAAAGTTGTTCGAAGTTAAAAACAGTGCTTCTAAAATATATGATGAAATAGTTAAGTTAGTAGGTGTTAAAAAATGAATGATTTAGTTAACTATATAAAAGTGAATAATATTGGTTCTTATAAAAAAAATGTCAAATTAAGTGATGTTACATCTTATAAGGTAGGTGGTGTATCTAGGATTTTCGTATGGCCTAAGAATACTGATAAATTAATATTATTACTTAAGAAGTTAAAAGAAGATAATATAAATTATAAGGTTTTAGGATTAGGCTCAAACGTTATTTTTAGTGATAAACAGTATGATGGAGTAATAATTAAACTCGATTGTTTTAATGATATTAAAATAGACGATACGGTTGTAACCGCAGGTGCTGGAGTAAGTTTAGTAAAATTATCTTATAAGATGCAAAAAGAGGGCTTAACTGGTTTAGAATTTGCAAGTGGAATACCAGGCAGCGTAGGTGGTGCTGTATTTATGAATGCGGGGGCTTATAAATCAGATATGGGATACGTTGTATCAAAAATAAAAGTATTAAATCCAGAATTAGAAATACAAACGTTATACAATAAAGATTTAAAATATAAATATAGAACGTCTTATTTAAAGGATAATCCAGACTATATATGTTTAGAAGCTACTCTTTTTTTAAAACGTGGTAACAAAGACGAGATAAAAGAACTTATGGAAAAAAGAAGAAAAAAAAGACTTGATACTCAGCCTTTAGAATATCCTTCCGCTGGATCTGTTTTTAGAAATCCAGAAGGAGATTTCGCCGGAAGATTGATAGAAGATTGTGGACTAAAAGGCTATACTATAGGTGGTGCTAAGGTAAGTGAAAAACATGCTAACTTTATTGTTAATGCAAATAAGGCAACGGCAAGTGATGTTAAAAATTTAATAGATTACGTACATGATAAAGTAAAACAAAACACGGGTGTTGATTTAAAAATAGAACAAGAATTTGTAAACTGGGAGTAATAAAAACATGCAAAAGAAAAAAAGAAAAAAAAGGTTAAGAGTTGGTAGGTTATTTTTGTTGCTAATAATTATACTAGCAATTTCTTTTGCGTGTTATAAATTCATTGATATACCAATAAGAAGTATTATTATAAAAGGTAACGAAATATTAACTGATGAAGAAATAGTTGAAATTTCGGATTTGGATGATTATCCATCATATTTTAGTGTTTTAAGTATAGTGGTTAAAAATAAATTAATGAAGAATAAATACATAGAAAACGTAAAAGTATCTAAAGGTTTTTTAGATATTAAAATACAAGTAAAAGAAAAGAAAATTCTTTATATAGATAGTAGTACTAATGAAAAAGTGATGATGGATTCATCTGTAAAAGATGAAAAAATCGTATGTGTACCATACTTAAAAGATATGATTCCCAAAGAAAAAAAGAAAAGATTTTTAAAGTCAATGAATAAAATAGATAAAGACATACTATGTCAAATGTCACAGATAAAATATGATCCTAATGAAATAGATAAAGATAGATATTATGTTTATATGAATGATGGCAATAGTGTTTATTTGACCGTTAATAAGTTTGATAAAATAAATAAATATAATACTATTTTAGAGAACATTGGCAAGCAAAACGGAACGTTATATTTGGATTATGGAGATTATTTTGAAGCCTATTAGTAATTTATTAAGAAAAAAGTACTTTTTATAAAGTTCTTTTTTAATTTTGTGTTTGAAAAATTTTATTTATATAGTATAATATTTTTATATGGTAAAGGTTAAAGGGAGCGTTGCCTATGAAGAAAATATATACATGTATTGATATTGCATCCGATACGATTAGGATATTGGTTAGTGAATATTATCATAATGAGTTTAGAACACTTGCGGTTTCATCGGTTAGAACTAAAGGTATAAAAAACGGGGTTATAACTGATGAACAAGTACTTTTACAAAGGTTAAAGTTAGCCTTAGATGACATTACATCAAGGATTAATATTCCAATTAAAAAGGCAATCATAACGATCCCTGCCAAAGACGCTGAATATTCATTAGTTCATGGCAACGTACCAATCGTTAACGATGAGAAAATGGTTACTCAAAAAGATGTATTGAGAGTTCAAAACGCGGTCATAAATGATGTTATACCAAATATGGAATTAGTTAACATAACTCCTATAGATTTTACTATTTATGAAAATGGTTCTGAAATTGAAACGATAAAAGATCCAAGAAATAAAATATGTGATAGATTAGGGATAAGAGCCATGATGGTATGTGTTCCTAAGAGTATTGTTGTAAGTTATGCAAAAGTTATTGAAGCAGCTATAGAAGTGGTAGATCTTATTTTGTCACCAATTGCAGATTATCAACAAATAAGTGATGATGAGATGAGAAAAAACGTATCAGCCGTTATAAACATTGGTAAGGATACAACAACTATATCAATGTTTAACAAGGGAATAATTACAAACAGCTCGGTTTTAAAAATAGGTAGTAAAATAATAGATGATGATATATCTTATATTTATTATACTACTAAAAAAATAGCTAGAAAGACAAAAGAAAATTTTGGTATTGCTCATCCTAGATATGCTAATAAAACAGAAACTTATGAAACAAGAGACGTTAATGGTAAATTAGTTAGTATTAATCAGTATGAACTGTCTAAAGTGATTAATAAAAGATTAGTAGAAATTTTAAATGTAGCAAAAAATGAATTAAAGGTATTAACAAATAAACAAATTCGTTATATAATGGTAATAGGTGGCATAACGGATATGCCGGGTGTTAAATTTGTTTTGGAAGATGTTTTTGGCGATAATGCAAGAACTTACACAATTAATACCTTAGGAATTAGAAAAGCTAGGTTTATTACAGTTTTAGGTGCTATTAAGCATTTTGTAAATAAGATAAGCTTAAGAAAGAAAGAATACTCAATGTTTAGTAATGATGATGTCGATAACTTGGTTCATAGTAAAACTAGAATAGGTAGAAGTGATTCGATATTTGGAAGGTTTTTCAGTTACTTTTTTGATAATTAAGGAGGAAATAAGATGTTTGGATTACCAGTAGATCAATTAGCAAAAATAAAAGTAATCGGTGTAGGTGGTGGCGGTGGTAACGCAATTAACCGAATGATAGAGTGCGGTGTTAGAGGAGTTGAATTTATTGTCGCTAATACCGATTTACAAGTTTTAAATAGTTCAAAAGCGGAAACAAAAATTCAAATAGGTTCTAAGATTTCTGCCGGATTAGGAGCTGGTGGACGTCCTGAGGTTGGAAGAGAAGCTGCTGTTGAATCTAAAAAAGAAATAGAAGAAGCATTAAAAGGGGCTGATATGGTTTTCATCACTTGTGGTATGGGTGGTGGAACTGGAACGGGTGCTGCTCCAGTAATAGCTGAAATAGCACAAAGTTTAGGAGCCTTAACCGTTGCAATTGTTACTAAACCTTTTAGCTTTGAAGGTAAAAGAAGAATGGCACAAGCTATTGAAGGGCTTTCAGAATTAAAAAATAACGTGGATACTTTGATAGTTATTCCAAATGATAGATTAAGAGAAATAATAGATAAATCAACACCAATGGTTGAGGCTTTCCATGAAGTTGATAACGTTCTTCATAGGGGCGTACAATCAATTTCTGATTTAATTGCGGTAACTGGTCTTATAAACCTTGATTTTGCTGATGTTAAAGCCGTAATGGAAAAAAGCGGTAACGCACTTATTGGTATAGGTATGGGAACTGGTGAAAATAGAGCAGTAGAAGCTGCAAAGCAAGCGGTATCAAGTCCACTTCTTGAAACGGATATAACTGGAGCAACAGATGCTATTATTAATATTACAGGTGGTGCTAATCTTACCTTGTTTGAGGCAGAAGATGCGGCTGAAGTTGTAAGATCAGCTTCTAATAATGACATAAATACTATATTTGGTGCCGTTATAAATGAAAACTTAACCGATGAGGTAATAGTTACTGTAATAGCAACAGGTTTTGACAAAACGGAGGCAAAACAACAAGCAAAAGCTGTTCAAACAAATCCTACTACAACAATTAACCCAAGGGTTAGCAACATAATTTCAGATGATGATGACGACGATGACGATATTCCAAATTTCTTAAAAAATAGAAGAAGTTTTTAAGAATGCTAAAATAAAGCATTCTTTTTACATAATATAAAATTTAGTAATTATAACCTAACTCGACACTTTAGTTAGTGTTTTTTTTTTATAATTTAAATGGTGATAAAGGTGAAAGTATACGTTGATTTAGTAGTATTGCTTAATTTTTGCTTAGATTTTCTTTTGCTTTTATGTGTTTGCTTAATACTAAGAAGAAACGTTAAGATTTATAAAATAGCACTAGGAGCCTTAACGGGAGCGATTAGCATTATTTTCCTTTTTATAAATATAAGTTCTTTATGGCTATTTTTATTAAAAATAATTATATCTTTTTTTATGATATTTACGTCTTTTGGATATAAAAACATAGAATATACAATTAATAATTTAGTATATCTTTACTTATTAAGCATAATTTTAGGTGGAGGGTTATATTTTATAAATGATTGTTTTTCATATAAAAACTCGGGATTAATCTTTTTTAATAATGGTTTTAGCATAAATTGGTTAATAATAATTATATTAACTCCTATAATACTTTATATTTATGTTAAAATCTCTAAAAAACAAAAAGAAGTTTTATCTAGTATGTATGAAGTATCAATAACCTTATTAAATAGAAAAACGATTAATTTAACAGGCTTTTTAGACACTGGTAATAATTTAGTGGATCCCTATAAAAGAAGACCAATTTTAATAATTAATAAAAACGTTTTAAAAAAATACAGTCCAAGATGTATTTTAGTACCCTGTAAAACGGTTAATAACGAAAGCATGCTTAGGTGTTTTAAAATTAAAAAAATAGTAATAAATGGTAAAAAAATAGAAGATGAAGTTCTGGTTGGAATAAGTGACAATAATTTCAATTTAGAGGGTGTAGACTTGCTATTACATAAAAAAATTATAAAAGGAGATATGAAATATGAAAAAGATAATTGAATTAATTAAAAAAATATTTAAGAAAGTAAATACGATATTTTTTGTTGGGGCAACGGATGCTCTTCCAGAACCACTTTCTAAGGAAGAGGAAATAAAATATTTAACAGAAGCTCAAAATGGAAGTATAGATGCTAAAAATAAACTTATTGAGCATAATTTACGATTGGTTGTTTATTTATCTAAAAAATACGAGAATACAAAAATAGATTTAGAAGACTTGGTAAGTATAGGAACAATTGGACTTATTAAAGGAATAAATACTTACAAAATGGATAAAAATATTAAGCTTGCTACTTATGCATCTAGGTGCATTGATAATGAAATATTGATGTACTTAAGAAAAAACAAAAAAAGAAACGCTGATGTATCATTAGAAGAATCTTTATCATTTGATGCAGAGGGAAATGAGCTTCATCTTGAGGATATATTAGGAACTGATCCTGACTTAGTAACAAAAGAACTTGAAGACAATGATCTTAAAATGACACTTTTAAAAGAAATAGATAAATTGCCTAAAAGAGATAGGGAAATAATGAAATTAAGATATGGTCTTTTTGGGGAAAAAGAAATAACACAAAAGGAATTGGCAGAACGTTTAAGTATATCTCAAAGTTATATTTCAAGGATTGAAAAAAAGGTTATAAAAAAAATAAAGGAAACAATAAAATTATAAAAACAGTTGTTTAAAATCAAAATAAATGTTATTATTTATACTAGAGGTGATTGATACATGAAACCATTAAATACCTCTTATGATGATAATAAGAATAAAGAGGAAATAAAAATCACGTTTGAAAAGTTCCCAGGTGATAATTTTGAAGAATTTAATAATTCTAAAAAAACAACTAAAAATAAAATATATATAATTTTAATTATAATAATTTTAGCTTTATTTTTTGTTGGCTCTAGTGTGTTAAACAATTATGTTTTAAATCAAAAAAGCAAATATAAAACAATTAATAAATATACTGAAAATTATGCAGTAATTAAACCTAGTCAAAGAGAAAAATTATTTAAGAAAATAGGTTATGATATAGTAAAAGAAAAAAGTGAAAAAAAAGATGATAATATTTACGTAACAACATATGCAGTTAAAAAAACATTAATGAATAAAGATTTAGTAGATTCAATAAGTGTATATTATGATGATAAGGATTCGGTTATTTATGTAGTTTTAAATTTGACTTATAAAAAGGATGAATTTAACGTTTCTAAAACAACTGATGATTGTAATACTATATTAAAAAATTTTATGAACCTAAGTACTAAAGAAAACGTTATTTCTAGGGTTAAGAAAATCAAGTATTATCATTTGATAGATAAAAAAACAAATATAAGAGCATCTTATAGATTATCAAGCCAAGGTGATGATAATAAAAGTTCAGTTCATAATCTGAACTTTTTGTTATAACTAATTAAGAGGTATTATTATGACTAATGAGCAATTATTAAAAATTCTATTTGATAACAAAGATGATTTATACAAAAAATTTAATGAGAAAATAATAAATACTCATAAAAAAATTATAGGAGTTAGAACACCCGTTATACGAAAAATAGCAAAAAAAATATCCAAAGGTAACTATGAAAGTTTTTTATTAAAAGTAAAACATGATTATCATGAACAAATCTTAGTTGAAGGGTTAGTTATATCTAGTTTAAAAGATATTAGCGTAGTATTAAATAAAATTAATAATTTTACCAATCTAATAGATAATTGGGCAGTATGTGACATGGTTGTTGCTAATTGTAAAATAATAAAAAATAATTTGGATGAAACATTGAAATTCATACAAAAAAACATAAATAGTATTAATCCGTGGAAAACAAGAGTTTGCTTCGTAATGTTGCTTAATTATTTTGTATCAAAAAAATATTTAAATAAAATATTTTATTATGTGGAAAATGATAAAAGTAACTTTTATTATATAATGATGTCAAAGGCGTGGTTAATAAGTGAGTGTTATATAAAATTTCCAGAAGAAACGATTAAATACTTAAAACAAAGCACGTTAGATAAAGTAACATATAATAAAGCGATTAGTAAAATTTGTGATTCTTATAGAGTATTAAAACATGATAAAATAATATTGAGGAATATGAAAAAAAAGTCTAATAATGCATAAACTATATTAGGTGATTATCTTGAAAGAGGAATTTAAAGCGTTCGTAAGAACTAAACCTGAATTAATTAGTTATGTATCAAACGGAGAAATGAGTTGGCAAAAGTTTTATGAAATATGGACTCTTTACGGTGATGATGATAAGGTTTGGGAAAAGTATAAAAAAGATAAAAGCGTAAATCAAGATCAAAAAAATAATGAATCTTTTAGCTTTTCATCATTAATTGATTCAATAAAAAAAGTAGATATGGATTCTGTTCAAAAAGGTATAGGAAGCATGCAAAAAGCTATTGAATTATTACAAGGCCTTGTAGCAGGAAAAGGTGCAACAAGCGCCTCAAATACATCTTCTTACCAACCGAGACAGTTATTTAAAAAGTTTGAGGATTAATGGATACCAGAATAAAGGTTATATTGGATTCAAATCCCGACTATAAAAGATATTTAAGAACGAATTCATATTGGTATAAAACCTTAAATAGAAAGCCAGATGCGATAGATATGTTTATCGCAGAAGTAAAAGAAAAATACAAACTAAGAACCAGTGATAAAATTAATAATTTGATTGATAAAATAGATATGGTAAGTAAATTTATAAATGTGTTGAGGTGATATCATGATAGAAAAAACATATGAAATAATTGATATGATAGATAATTCTAAAATAAAAAAAAGATTATATGAAATAAAAAGTGAAATAAAAGAAAATAAAACTGCTAAAAAATTAATAAAAAATTTTAACGAAGCTAAAGAACTATATGAAAAATATAATGTTAAAGAAGATTTTATTATTGCCAAAAAAGAATTATTAAAAAATAGTTTAATAAAAGAGTACATAGAAATTCAAAATAAGATAAATTTATTAATGATCCAAATTAATCATAGAATTAAAATGATTACAAAAGGTGTTACTAATCAAAAGTAACACCTTTTAATAACCTTTTAGGGTGTTTGACGAAGTCAAACAAAAATCCACGCGCTATGCACGTGGGAGTTAAAAACCTTT
>CANRHO010000019.1 GCA_947630435.1 uncultured Bacilli bacterium | reverse complement strand
AGTAGTGCTAGTACAACAGGATCAGCAAGTGAAATAGAAAGTCCAACAATAAGTGAAGATGGAAAAAAAATAGAAAACATGAAAGTGCACTTAACGAAACCTAAAGATAGCGTAACATATACGGTATATGTAGCAAATAACGGTAGCATAAACGCAGAAATAACAAGTATAAAAACTCCTACTTTAACAGAACAGCAAAAAAAGTATTTAGAGTTTAGTGTAACATACGAAAATGGAAACTCAGTAACAAAAAGTAATATGATAAATGCAGGGGAAAAAGAAAAGGTAATAATAAAGATAAGATTTAAAGAAGAGTTAGAAAAAGAGGACTTACCAAAAGAAGGAGAAGAAATCGAATTAAGTTTTGAAATACAGTACGTACAAACAGAAAGATCAACAACAGAAAAAAATCTCACAACTATTCCATATAATGAAGACGTTGTTCCTAAAACTACTGATAAAGGAACACCCGTCCAATTTAGTCAAAAAGATATCGCAACTTTAACAAATATGCTTGAAGTTCCTAATCTTTATGTTTCAAGTTTTGAAAATTCTCAGAGACTTCCTATTGATGTTGCAACGCATGTTGCCAACTGGTTATATTGTCGAAATGATACAAGCAAAATCGTAAATAGTAGTGGTGTAATCCTTTCATTGTTTAATTATTTTGCACAATCGGTTGTTGAATTTAAAAGTAGATGTAACGGAATTGAAAATACGGTTGTTACTTATGACTCATCAAGTGATGAGTTTACGATTAAGGAATGTGAAAACAAAACGCATACGATTCAAATAACTGAAACTGAGAACCTTGGTAACAACAACTATTATAAGATTACCGCAACGGTTGAAGAGGTAAATAACAGTGGTTGTAATTATGATGAGGTTGTTGCTGTCGTACAGAAAAACATGCTTAACATGGCTCGTGGATTTTCAATTAAAGCTCTTAAATGGAATTAATCAATCAAGATGTATTAGTACATAATTATAAAAAACGTACAACAAAAATGATTAGTGATTTATTAATAAAAATGGATAATACTTAAAAGGATTATCCATTTTTATTAATAGAAATAATTAATTTCGGTTTTTAAGTTTAGTAAATGATTCAAAACTAAAAATAATTCTTTTTTTCGACAATAATTATATATATTCTATCTTATTATATATATGGTGATAGTTATGAAGAAAACAATTTTTTGGATATTTTTAGCATTAATAAGTGGTTTGTTGCTTGGTAAGTTTACTTTTGATAGGTATGAAAATTTAGATACACAAAATGTTATTAGTTATGATAATAATGTTTATTTATTAAAATATGGAACGTACTCGTCTCTTGATGAAATGTCTAATAAAATAACTGATATAGATAGATATATATATATTGAAAAAAATGGAATAGTAACAGCTTATATAGGTATTGCAAAGACCAAGGAAAATGCAAACAAAATAAAAAAAATATATGATTCTAAGAAAATAGAGGTATCTATTGTTAAAGAAAGTATAGAAAATGATGAATTTATACAAAATTTAAATGAGTATGAGAAATTACTTTCTGCAACGGAAGATGAGAATTCTCTTTTAATAATAGAAAAACAAATTTTATCATGTTATGAAAGTGTGGTTGTTAATAATGAATAGTATTCTTATTAAAGATGTTCCTCAAGAAGAAAGGCCAAGGGAAAGGTTAGTTAAATATGGTGCTAAGAACTTATCTACTAATGAACTTATTGCAATAATATTAAAAACTGGTACAAAAGATTATTCTTCTAAATATCTTGCAAATGAAGTACTTAAGATGGTAAAAGATGTATCTGATTTAAAAAAAATAACTTTAAGTAAATTAATAAATATAAACGGAATAGGAGCTGTTAAAGCCATTGAGTTTTTGGCGGCTTTAGAATTGGGAAGAAGGGTATATGAGGCCAGACCTCTTGATAATAATTTAAAGTGTAATAGTGCTGAGAAAATATTTAAACATTTTAGATCAGAGCTATCAGGATCTAAGCAAGAATGTTTTTATTGCTTATATTTAAATGGCCAAAAAATGTTAATTGATAAAAAGTTATTGTTTAAGGGTACTTTGAATAAAAGTTTAGTTCATCCAAGAGAAATATACAAAGAGGCCTACTTATCTTCAGCAGCTTATATAATATGCTTACATAATCATCCATCGGGGAATGTTATACCATCTAATGATGATATAAATTTAACTAATGCTTTAGTCAAAATAGGGAAAATTCAAGGTATACCTGTTATTGATCATATAATAGTAGGTGATAATAATTATTATAGTTTTTATGAAAATGGATTGATAGGTGAATAACATGAAAAAGAGCTTAAACGGTAAATCAAAAAAAGAAAAACAAAATATAATAAAAATTATAGTAATAACTATTTTTTTATTATATATATGTTTAATACTAAATGTATCTAACAGACGTTTTTTATTTATAGAAAGTTTTTTTAAAACAATATCTTCTGGTATTAATGGATTTTTAATTGATAACGCTTATTCTTCTAATAACTTTTCTAGTAATATAATTAATTCTAAAATAAAATACTTGGAAAAAGAAAATGATAATTTAAAGAAAATGGTTAATCTTAAAGAAAACAATGAAAATTTTAAAGTTGCTAAAGTGATTAATCATATATCTAAAACTTGGTTTGATAATGTAGAAATAGATATAGGTTATGACAATAAAGTATATAATGGGTTACCTGTAATAAATTCAGAAGGGCTTGTTGGATTTGTATCAAAAACAGGTAAGAAGGTAAGTTTGGTAAAACTTTTGACGAGTATAGATGAAAATAGTTTAATTTCCGTCATAATTGAGTCAAAACAAGGAACAGTTGCCGGGGTTTTAAGTGGATATAACGAAAATAAAGGCTTATTTAAGATATCGGATGTTACTAATAAAACTTCTGTTTCAGCAGGAGATTCTGTTGTTTTATCAGGATATGATAATGAAGCGTATAAAGGAATATACGTAGGTAAAGTAGTTAAAGAAGAATCAGGTAATTATGGGTTATCTAGAATAATTTGGGTTGAATCAAGCGTTAATTTTGATGATCTAATGTTTGTTATAGTACCAACCATGGAGCAAAAATGATGATAGCGTGTATATTTCTTTTTATAATATCACTTTTAATATCATCTATTGTTCCCAATATAATTCGGGAGTTTGTTCCTTTTTTCATGATAGCTGTAATAATTATTATAAGTTCATTTAAAATAGATGATAAAAGAAAATATATAATTACTTTTATATTTGGGGTCTTATATGATTTGTTTTACACAAACTTAGTTGTGTTTCATGGTTTTATTTTCGTCATAATATTATTATTTAGTAAATTAATTATAAAAGCGTCGAAGAATTTTTTTAAGATGATATTTACGTTTTATTTAATGGTATTTTGTTATAGTGTATTAATGTATTTATTTTCGTTTTTATATACTAATTTAAATTTATTAACGCTTATTAATACAATAATTAAAAGTTTTTTAATTAATTCGGTGTTTTTTATTTTAATATATATATTATTTATTGGAATAAAATGTCTAATTAGTAATAGAAGAAAAACACTTACATATTAATAAATTAGGTGACTAACTATGAATGATCATTTTAATTTATATGATAAAAAGTTAAAGAAAAAGGAAAGTAAAGAAAATAATAACGTTTTAAAGAGCTTTTTATTTAAGATTATAATTAAATCATTAATAATTATTGTAATATTTTTAGCATCACTTATTTTTATAAAACAAAGTGATGAAAATAAAGCGGTCTTTAAAAAGGTTGTTTATAATAATTCTTTATCATTTGCTAAGATATATAATGTATATAATAAATATTTAGGCGATGCGTTGCCATTTAAAAATATTTTTAAAGATAATACTAAGGTTGTATCAAATGATAAAATAACTTATAGTGAAATAAAAAAGGAAAATAATGGATATGTTTTAACCGTTCCAAAAGAATTTGTTACTTCTTCTTTAAAAAGTGGTATCGTTATAGAAAAAAAGAAGAATGAAACTTATGATAATATTATAAAGATTCAAGATAAAGATGGACTTAACATAACTTATGGTTGTTTAGATGAAGTAGAAGTTGATTTGTATGATTATGTAGAAAAAGGGGAAATACTTGGAAAAACAAATGGAAAATTATATTTAATGTTTCAAAAGGACGGAAAGTATTTATCATATGAAAAATATTTATAAAAAAATAAAACTTTCACCTTTTTTTCTTTTGGTTATACTATTATCTTTGGTATCAGGCTTATTTAAAGATGTTATTACTTTATTTATGATTATAATAATTCATGAATTAGGTCATATTTTATCATCAATCATGTTAAATTGGAAAATAAGAAAAATAGATATAACCATATGTGGAGGATTTATTACTTATGATGATGTAATAGATAAACCTTTTAAAGAAGAAATTATAATCGCTGTATCTGGTTTTTTATTTCAGTTTATTTTATATGTTTTTTCCTTTTTGTTATATAAGTTAAACATATTAGACATCAAGTTTTTTTCGCTTATAAACAGATATAATTTATCTATTTTTCTTTTCAATATATTACCGATTTATCCTCTTGATGGTGCGAAAATACTTTTAGTTATTTATAATTTTTTTATGCCGTATAAAAAATCTTTAAGATTAATAAGTATAACATCTATCGCTTTTTTGTTTTTAATAATATTATATTTTATTAAATATAAAATAAAATTTGAATATAGTTACATAATGATAATGTGCTTTATACTATTTAAAATAATTAACTTGATTGAAGATATTCCTTATTTGTTTAATAAGTTGCTTTTTGAAAGATATTTATATGGTATTAAAGTAAAAGATTATAAATACATTAATGGTGATGACATATCACTTTTTACAAGAAGAAAAAAACATTATTTTTTAATAGGAAAACATTACTATGATGAAAAATATATTTTGTCAAAAAAGTTTGACTAAGTACTTAATATGTGTTAAAATTAATTCGTTTGAATGAACTTCCTGTTCTTCAACCACTCAGAAAAGGTTTTTAAACATTATGTACCTTAATGGTGAGTCTAAGTTTTAAAAAAAGGAGGCGTAAAAAAATGAAAGCAGTTATTGAAACTGGTGGTAAACAATACCGTGTTGAAGAAGGTTCGGTAATATATGTTGAAAAACTAGATGTAGAAGCTGGAAAAACATATACGTTTGATAAAGTGATTATGGCTGATAGTAAAGTTGGTACACCATATATTAAAGGAGCTACGGTAGAAGCTAAAGTAGAAAAACATGGTAAACAAAAAAAAGTTGTAATATTTAAATATTTACCAAAGAAAAGTTCTCATAAAAAGCAAGGTCATCGTCAACCATACACAAAGCTTACAATTACTAAAATTAATGCTTAGTTGGTGATGTTATGATTAAAATAAAAATAAATTATGATAATGATGCTATAAAAGGTTTTAAAATATCTGGTCATGCTAATTATGATGATTATGGAAAAGATATAGTTTGTGCATCGGTAAGTTCTATTGTTATAACAAGTATTAACATGGCACTTCTATTAGATGAACATTCACTTAAGGCAGATGATGAACCTGGTTTTATACAGGTCGTTATTTTAAAACGTAATGAAGTTATAGATAAGGTTTTTATAAACATGGTTAATATGTTAGAAGAACTAGAAAAAGATTATGTTAAAAATATTAAAATTATTAAGGAATAGGAGGCAAGACTTATGCTTAAGTTACAAATCCAATTATTTGCCCACGTAAAAGCTCAAGGTTCAACTCATAACGGACGTGATAGTGCTGGTAGAAGATTAGGAGCTAAAGCAGCGGATGGAGAATTAATCCCTGCTGGATCAATTATATATCGTCAAAGAGGAACTAAGATTTATCCTGGAGTTAATGTAGGTATGGGAAAAGATCATACGTTATATGCTTTAATTACTGGTTATGTTAAATTTGAACGTAAGGGTAAAGATAAAAAACAAGTTAGTGTATATATTGAAAAATAAGTCTATTTTTATAGACTTTTTTAAATATTAAATGTATAATATATTTTACTTTGAAAGGAATGAGACTCAAATGAAAAAAGAATCAAAAAATAAATTAATATCAGGAATACTTACGTTAGCTATTGGAGCAACAGGTGTAACGGCGTTTAACATTAGTTATAATAAAGATGTTAATTTTAAAAGACAAACTAATAAGTTTATTTGTTCAACGTTTTTAGACATTGATTATTCTGTTCCAAATGGTATTAAGTATAGTGATTTTAATTCTGATGATGTTTATTATGTACATCGAAATGATAAAAGGACTATTATTTCTTCCAACAAATACGTTGAGGGTTATAATTGTTTAGGATTATATGATTCTAATAGTTCTGCTGATGCTATATTTTACATAACGTATTCAACTGATGGTGGTGAAACTCTTTGTTGTAAACCTATTAGCTATGATGATATCGAAAAAGATAATTATAGAATATTCCAGTTCGTTAATGATTTAGCCTTAATTGACGAAAATTCTCCAGATTCTGCTTGTGCCTTTATCCCTGAACATAGTATTAAAAAAACATCCGATAATGTATCTAAAACCATGGTGCATTAATGGTATTATAAGGAGATTATATGCGTTATAACGTTGTAAAAAATGCAAATGAAATAATAAATAATAGTTCATATCTTGTTAAAAATCCGCAAGAACATAAGGGAAAATGGCACGAATTATTTAAAAATAATAATCCTATATGCTTAGAGTTAGGTATGGGAAGAGGAAGCTTTATAATAGAAATGGCTAAAAAACATCCTAATATTAATTATATAGGGTTAGAAATAGATAAATCACAAACGGCAAGTGCGGTAAATAACATAAAAAATCAAAAAATAGATAATCTTAAGATGATATGTAAAGATGCTAAAGATATAATTAATTTTTTTGGTAAAGAAATTGATACGATATACTTAACTTTTTCTGAACCATGGCCAAAAAAACAAGATGAGAAAAAAAGGTTTACTCATGAAAGTTTTTTAAAATTATATGATAGGATATTTAAAAAAAATAAACACATAATATTAAAGACCGATAATAAGATACTATTTTCATCGGCCTTAGAAAGTTTAAGTAAGTATTGGTACAGTTTTGATAAAGTAAGTTTAGATTTACATAAAGATGAAAGAAAAATTGAAAACGTTTTAACCGATTTTGAAAAACAATATTTTAAGGAGAAACGTCAAATATACTATTTAGATGCTTCATTTAAAAATTGAGAAAATCATTTTTAAAAGTTTTAAAAAGATGTGTTTTAAAATTAAAAGAGTCTATTTAATGGACTTTTTTAATTTTTTAATATATTATATATAGACATGAATTATGAAGGAATGTGATAAAATGAATGAAAAACGTAAAGGCATAATTTTAGATGATAAAATGGAGAGGTATATTGAATTAGATACTAGTTATTTACCTAATTACAAACGTATTAAATCCATATATAAATATGAAATGCCAAATATAAATTATTTTGATGAAGATAATATTAAAAAACGATCCGATAATTTTGAAGTTACGTCTCATATGGTTGTTTTGGTTAATGATGGTAATAGTAGTAATCCATATTTTGTAATTAATAAAGATGCAGATGTTATAAAATGTATGAAAGTAATAAGAACTGATAAACAAATTAAAAAACCATGGTGCATAGAACTAAAAAGTACATCAGATGGTGTTACTGACTATGTAGAATGTAATAAAATATATGAATTAGATATAAGTAAAGTTACTAATATTGAATATTATGTATACGAATATAATTATTCCAAAGTTAATAAAAAGTATCATGATAGTTTAAAATGCGAAAATGATCATAATAAAAAAAACCATAACAATTACGAATTTGGTGATATATTATCCGTTTATGGAACAAAAGAAAAATTTGTTTTTATATGCCAAAGCGGTAGGTTTATTTATACCTGTTCTACTGATTCTTATGAAATGTTTACTGGTATAAACAAAATAGCAAAAAAAAGTGTTGTTAGTAAATTTGATGAATTAAAAAATACCCAAAAACAAATGTTATTATCAAAACTAAATGATGCGTTAGAACTTGATAGATGTATTCCTTTAAAAGCAAAAGAAAACGTTAGTAGCTTAGTATTTAAATATAAGACAAATAATGGTTAATATTATGATATACTATAAATGAAAAGAGGTGTTTTTATATGTTTGTAGATGAGGTTATAATAAAAGTTAGAGCAGGTTCTGGTGGAGATGGATGTACTGCTTTTAGAAGAGAAAAATTTATTCCAGATGGAGGCCCATACGGTGGAAATGGCGGTAAGGGTGCTAATGTTATATTTAAAACTGATTTAGGACTTAGAACATTACTTGATTTAAGATATAACAAACTTATAAAAGCACCTAAAGGAACTAATGGTTCTGGTAAAAATAAAAATGGAAAAAACGCAAAAGACGTTATTATAAAAGTACCACTTGGTACTACTATTAAAGATATGGATACCGGTTTAATAATTGCGGATTTAACTAAGAAAGATGATGAGGTAATTGTTGCAAAAGGTGGTCGTGGAGGAAGAGGAAACACTGCTTTTGCAACTCCTAGTAATCCTGCACCTAACTTTTCAGAACATGGTGAGGAAGGTGAGGAAAAAACTTTAAAGGTTGAGTTAAGACTATTAGCAGACGTTGGATTTGTTGGTATGCCGTCCGTTGGCAAATCAACTATTTTATCAAAGATATCTGCTTCTAAGCCTAAAATTGCAGATTATCATTTTACAACGCTTAATCCTAATTTAGGAGTAGTAAAAACAATTGATGGAAGGACGTTTGTAGCAGCAGATCTTCCTGGCTTAATCAAAGGAGCATCCCAAGGAGAAGGCTTAGGAGATAAGTTTTTAAAACATATACAAAGAACAAGGGTAGTTGCACATATTTTAGACATGTCAGGTAAAGAAGGAAGAAATCCAATCCAAGATTACGAAATAATTAATAAAGAATTGGAAGCCTTTGATTCTAAGTTAATTAAAAAGCCACAAGTCATTATTGCTAATAAAATGGATTTAGAAGGTGCAAAAGAAAACCTAGAGGAATTTAAAAGAAAATATAATGTACCCGTTTATGAAGTTAGTGCTATTACAAATACTGGATTAGATAAAGTTCTTGTTGCTATCGCTGATGAATTAGATAAGATAAAAGATGAACCATTATTTTCACAAGAGTCATTTGAATCTCATGTATTATATAAGTTTAAAAAAGAAAAACCATTTACGATTACAAAAGATAACGATATATATGTAATTAAAGGAAAAGAAATAGAAAAATTATTTAAAATGACTAAATTTACCGATGAAGGTGCAATTCGTTTTGCAAGAAAACTTCGTGGTATGGGAATTGATGAAAAGCTTCTTGAAATGGGAGCTCAGTATGGTGATAAAGTTCAAATAATGGATTTAATATTTGAATTTAAAGAGTAAATTTAAAATATTTTATAAGGGAATTATAAAAGATATGACTAATAATTAATATGAGAGGACCTATACTTTGGTTAGTTGTTTTCCATCTTTAAGTAAAGGTGGTGATGCTTATGAAAAAAGAAATAAAGTTTCTTAAAGTAATGATCATCCTTTTAGTTTTATTATTAGTGATACTAATATTTAAAATATAAAAGAAGAAACATACTTGCCAAAGTGGGTAAGTATGTTTTTTCCTAATCACATTTAGGAAAACAACTAACCTAAAGTAGGTTGCTCTCACTAACTAAATTATACAATAATAATAAAATTATGTAAATATTTTTTTTAACATCTTACTTTCAAACATTGACCGTAAAACGGGCATGTGATATTATAAACATGGTAAATAATAAAGAAGAAGGAGAATAAAAATGGAAAAGGAAAGAAGAATAAGAATACTTAGTATAATAGCATTAGTAATAGCAGTACTAGGCTTAACAATAGCATTTGCATCTTT
>CANRHO010000018.1 GCA_947630435.1 uncultured Bacilli bacterium | reverse complement strand
TTACAATGGAAGATGGAACGGGTATTGTTCATATTGCTCCAGCTTTTGGTGAAGATGATGCAAACGTTGGTAAAAATTATGATTTGCCATATTTAAATCCCGTTGGAGAAGATGGTTGCTATTTAGATGGTCCATGGAAAGGTATGAGAGTGTTTGATGCTGATTTAGAAGTTATTAAATGGTTAAAGGAAAACGATAAGTTATTTAAAAAACAAAAAATAGTCCATAACTATCCACATTGTTGGAGATGTAAATCACCACTTTTATATTATTCTAAACCGTCTTATTATCTAGAAGTTACTAAGTTTAAAGATAAAATAATTGAAGAAAATAATAAGGTTAATTGGTATCCATCTTACGTTGGTGAAAAACGTTTTGGTAACTGGCTTTTAGAATTAAAAGACTGGGCAATATCAAGGCAAAGATACTGGGGAACGCCACTTCCGTTATGGATTTGCTCTTGCGGTCATACCGAAATGATTGGTTCTAAAAAGGAATTAATAGAAAAAGCAACCACAAAAATAGATGAAACAATAGATTTACACAGACCATACGTTGATGATATTCATATTAAATGCCCTAAATGTGGAAAACAAATGAATAGAACAACAGATGTTATTGACTGTTGGTTTGATAGTGGTTCAATGCCTTTTGCACAGTATCACTATCCATTTGAAAACAAAGAGCTATGGGAAGAACAATTTCCGGCGGATTTTATCGCTGAAGGAATTGATCAAACAAGAGGATGGTTTTACTCACTTTTGGTAATATCTACCTTTGTAACTGGAAAAAGCCCGTATAAAAACGTCTTAGTAAATGATTTATTACTAGATAAAAATGGTCAAAAAATGCATAAATCAAGGGGTAACGCAATAGAACCATTTACTTTGATAAAGAAAAATGGATCAGATACGATAAGATGGTATTTACCTTATGTATCTCCTGTTTGGACACCTATCAAATTTGATGAAGAAGGTTTAAAAGAAGTATATTCAAAATTCTTTAGCACTTTAAAAAACACTTATTCATTTTTTGCGTTATATGCTAATACTGATAACGTTGATCCAAGAAAGTTTGACGTTAAATATGAGGATTTAGAAGAAATTGATAAATGGTTAATATCCAAGTATAATAAACTACTTTTATATGTAACTAAGGCTTATGATGAATATGATTTAACAAGGGTAGTAAGAAGTGTAACTGATTTTGTTAGTGAGGATTTATCTAACTGGTACATAAGAAGAACAAGACGTAGGTTCTGGGCTCATGATTTGGATAATAGTAAAAAAGCTGTTTATAAAACAACTTATGAAGTATTGGTTGGTTTATGTAAGATAATAGCTCCGATAGCATCATATATATCAGAAGAAATATATACAAAATTAACTAATGAAGAATCCGTTCATTTAAGTGATTTTCCTAAGGTAAATTTATCACTAGTAAATGATAGAATTGAAAACAAAATGGACTTAGTAAGAAATTTAATTTCCCTTGGTAGAAATGCTCGTGAAGAAGTTAAAATAAAGGTAAGGCAACCAATTAAAGAAATCCTAATAGATGGTAAAAACAAAGATTTAATTGGCAACTTAGAAGATCTTATAAAAGAAGAACTAAACGTAAAAGAAGTAACATATATATCAGATTTATCTAAGTACATGGATTTTGAAGTAAAGCCTAACTTTAAAATAGTAGGTAAAATACTAGGACCTAAAATAAAAACATATCAAGAAGAACTTTTAAAATTAACCAATGAAGATATTAAGTTCATTGAAAATGGTGAAGCGGTAACAATAACTATTGATGAAGAGTTATTTGACGTAACAAAAGAAATGGTTGATATAAGAGTAACAGCAAAAGAAGGATATAATGTTATAAAAGATGCCAATAACTTTATTATATTAAACACTAATTTAACTAAAGATTTAGTAAATGAGGGTATTGCAAGAGAGTTAATTTCTAAAGTTCAAAACTTAAGAAAACAAAAGGACTTTGATGTATCAGATAGAATTTATTTATATTATGAAGCAGATGATTCATTTGATGAAGTAATAAAAGATTTTGAAAATATAATAAAAAAAGAAACACTTAGTTTAGAATTAATTAAGAAAGATGGTTTAACTTTAGAATTTGATTTAAACGGATTAAATGTTAAATTAGATGTTAAAAAGGCTTAATATTAAGCCTTTTTATAATTTTATATCTTTTATAAAAATATTGACAAAGTATAAAGCGTGTGCTACAATAACAGACATTTAAAAAAGGGGGATTTATTTTATGGAAAAAGTTAAGTTTTCTAAAATAAAATTTATGGAAATATGTACAAAAATAATTGATATTATTAATACGTTTTTTGAAGATGAAGATGTTTTTCATAATTTTTCTTCAGATAACAATCATAAAAGAATAAGGTTAGATAAACGTAGTATATTATTGTTTTTATCTAATGGAGACGTAGTAAATTATACTTTAAATAAAAAGAATTTAGCACATCTTTTAGGGATAGATACTGATTATTTGTTATCAACGGGAATATATAATGAAACCAACTCTTATGATATATTAAAAAAGTTTGTAACTAATTATGATAATTCCTATAAAAAATATACTGATGGTATTATCGACTTAAACAGGGTTATATCTCCTTATGTAGAACAAAAATTAAGTTCTTTTCAAAATAATGCATTTATTAATATTAGTGATTGCATATTTATATGTAAATATAATAGAAATAGAGCATATGGTATTTTTGATTATCCATCTATGAATTATATAATAGTTCAAGAAAAAGAAGGCATGTATTATGTTTGTATTTTATCTAAAGACGACAAGGATAACTATTTACCTATGAGTAATCAGGTATTTAATTCATATGAGGAATTTTATGATAAATTTTATAAAATACTTACTAATCAAGAGTTTACCATGTTAGATGGTATTAGTATAAAACAAGGTTATCAAAGTTCGAAAAAAATATGGCTTAATCCGCGAACTAGAAATGATAAATTACAACTACTAAATGAAAATTCAAAGAGGTTTGAGTGTATTCCAAACGTGTTAGATGATTATTTATATTCTCAAAAGATAATTTCAGAAAATAAAATAGATAATAATCAAAATAATTTATTGTTATCCAAACTAGCAACTATAATTGCTTCAAAAAATTTAATTGATATAAATAAATTAGGTTTTTCAAGAGATGATATATCACCTGAATTATTAAATGTTATAAACTCATATAATAATTCTTTGTTTTCAAATAGTAGTATTAATATGGATAAATCATATACTGATGTTTTAGGAGAAAAAGAAAAATTAAAAATCAAGTTGAAAGAAGCTCAAAAGGCAAATGAAGAATTAAATTCTAAATATAATGAAATTAAAAATAATTATAATGACCAAGAAAGAGAATTAGAAAAATTAAATAAAAAAATAGATGATATAAGAAAAGTATTAAATTAATGCTTTTCTTTTTATTATGTAACTTAAATAATTGACTTATCTTTTTATTTATATTAAAATTGTATCTAGAATAGAAGGTGTGTTTAATGAAGAAGTTTTTAAGTTTAATATTATTTATAGGTGTATTTTGTTTTTGTAGAGTAATAAAGGTCGAAGCAATTGAGATGAAGGCTACTAGTAATTCTGTTACTGCTGGTGATACCTTTACCATTAATTTTAGTGATGCAAAACTGTCTGACATGAGCCCACTTTATGTATTTAGTTATGATTATATGGATAACTTGGAAAGAGGCGTTCCGGTTGGTTTTTCTGGTTACGATAAATTATCTTTTAAAGCTGATTCAGGAAGTATAACATTCAAAACAAAGGATGTTAAATCAGATTATACGGTTACCTTTAAAATAGTAGATCTTAATAATGAAGGAGATATAAAAACAGAATCTGTTATCGTTAAAACAAAACAGGTAAAAACACCAACTCCGTCGCCCACAACACAAGCGCCTAAATCAAATAATACAAATTTAAAAACTTTGAGTGTAAAAGCGGATGATAATAGTGATGTTTTACTATCTCCAAGTTTTAAACCAAATGTTTACGAATATCAATCAACCGTTGCAAGTACTGTTAAAACTATTGAAATAAATGCAACACTTGAGGATAGTAAAGCTACTATGATAATAAGTAATAATGCTAACGAAGAATTAGTAGCAGGTGAAAATAATAAAATAACCATTACTGTAACTGCAGAGGATGGTACAAAAAGACCTTACGTGATAAACATTAAAAGGGAAGCTTTAACCGCTGATGCAACCTTAAAAGAATTAACAATAAAAGAAGATGAATCTTTTAAGTTAAAAGAAGATGTATTCACTTATAAGGTTAAGGTTGGAAAAAACGTAAAAGAATTAACTATTTCTTATGTTTTATCTGACGAAAATGCTACTGTTTTAATAGATGGTAATGAAAACTTAAAAGATGGATCTAAAGTAAGAATCACGGTTGTTGCTCAAGATGGTACTAAAAAGGTATATACTTTAAATATTGAAAAAGAAAAAACCACTACTAAAAAGAATATATCAAATGTTACCATACAAAAAAATCCATTAATAATAATGGCATTATCAATTGTTGCGTTTGGCCTAATTGGTGGAATAATATATGTTATTAAAAAGTAAAAATGCATTTATGTGCATTTTTTAATTATCTTTTTTATTTCTTATAAATTCTCTTAGTATTTTAGTTAAGGCTCTTTTTTCTATTCTTGATACGTAGCTTCTTGATATGTTAAATTCTTTTGCAATTTCTTTTTGAGTTTGTTCTTTGGTGTTATAAAGCCCGTATCTTTTAATTATTATTTCTTTTTCTCTATTTGTTAAAACGTCTATGAATTTATATAATAATTTTATGTTATCTTGTAAAGTTATATCATTAACGTAATCCGGATTAGGTGTCTTTAAAATGTCTAAAAAAGATATTTCATTACCATCTTTATCAAATCCTACTGACTCATTGATACTAATGTTTTTTTGATTTTTTTTATCACTTCTAAAGTGCATTAGTATTTCATTTTCTATGCATCTTGCGGCATAGGTTGTAAGTCTTGTTCCGTTTTTATTTGAAAAGGTATCAATTCCTTTTATTAATCCAATGGTACCAATACTAATAAGATCATCAATGTCATTTTTTCCATTATCATATTTTTTCACGATGTGTGCAACTAATCTTAAATTATGTTCTACTAATTTATTTCTAGCTTCCTTGTTTTTGTTTAACATATCTTTAATTAGTTTTTCTTCTTCTTCCTTAGAAAGGGGATCTGGAAAAGTCTTGCTTCCGTAACTACCAGTACCAACTATAATTCCTTTTATTAGTTCCGTTATAATACTTAAAAACAAATTTATCACTCCTAATAAATTATATGAAAAAATAATATTTATTTATGTTATAATAAAAAAAGATAGGGAGCATATAAATATGAAGAAAAACATAATTATTGATATTGTTTTTTTAGCAGTATTATTTCTTATCTTTGTTAACACGATAATTTCATATATTTCATACAAAAACGTAATAGATGAAAAGGATCCTATGTTTTTTACATCAAAAACCAAATTTAATAATAACATAACTTATAATCAAATTTTATATAAAATAGTTATAGAAAACGATAATGACTTAAGAATTGTTAATCTTAAATTATTTTTTATAAAATAGTGAAAGGGAAGTATCATGATAAATATAAGTTTTAATTTTGATTTATTTAATAACTATTATTACTTTTATGAAAGATTAATAGTTTTGTTAGTTTCTTTGGTACCAACTTTATTTTTAGTAGGTTTTGTTTTATATACGGATAGAAAAAGTAAAGAACCTTTAAAAAACATAATAATATGTCTTTTATCCGGAATTCTTACGGTCGCACTTGCGGGTTATTTAGAACAACTTATTATGCCATATTTTTCTAATAACGTAATTTTAACTTATGTTTGGGCGTTTATTGAAGAAATATCTAAAATGGCAATATTCTTCTTATTTATATTTGATAATAAGCATTATGATGACATATATGATGGTGTTGTTTACATGACTTTAATCGCTCTTTCTTTTGCGGGATTGGAAAACATAATGTATGCTTTTTCCGAAAGTACTATATCAAACAGTATAAGTCTTGCGTTAATGAGAGATTTTACAACTATGCCACTACACGTTGTTTGTGGTATCGTAATTGGATTTTTTGTATCAATTGGTAATTTTTCTAAAGATAAAAATAAAAAATACATTAACTTTATTTTGGCAATATTATTAGCTTCTATAATTCATGGTACATATAATAATTTAATGGCTTTACTAGGGGGATTAAAAATAAATTATGCAAATACTTTACAGGTGTTGTTATTAGAAGCCATACCTTTAATTATGATAATGGTGATACTTTTCATCATTGCTATAAAGTTTTCTAATAAAGCTGTTTTTCTTAATAAAACTTATATGAAAAACGAAAAATATGAGCAAAAATATAATTATTTAATGACTTATGATGAGTATGTAGAAAGCAATGTAAGAAAACAAAGAATTATGATGTATAATAAAACTAAACTGAATAAAGATGATGATATTACGTTTTATAATTTAAACGGAAGGAAGGAAGAATAATGTTTAAAAGATTTATACCTGATATGTATCAAAAAAACATTTTTAAAATCAACTATGAGAAACTTAAAAAAAATGGTATAAAGTGTCTTTTGGTCGATTTAGATAATACTATTTCTCCTGCTAAAGAAATCTTACTTTGCGAAAAAACAAAACGACTTTTTAATAAAATAAAAAAAGATTTTAAAATAGTTTTATTTTCTAATAATTTTCCAAAGCGAATAAGTAAATTTGGTAAATATTATGACGTTGATATAGCATGTGTTTCTCTTAAACCTTTTTCTTATAAATATAAATATATTTTAAAAAAATATAAGTTAAAGAAAAGTGAGGTAGCAGCAATAGGAGATCAGTTATTAACGGATATACAAGGAGGTAATAAAATGGGTATAACAACTATTTTAGTTAATCCTATGAGTAATATTGATGAAACGGAAACTTGGTTTAATAGACAAATAGAAAAACAAATATTTAGTTATTTTAAAAAGAATGATATTTTAATAAAGGGACGTTATTATGACTAGAAAATGTTTGGGTTGTGGTGCTTTTTTTCAAAGTGATAATCCTTTAAAAGCTGGGTTTGTAGATGTAAAAAACAAAGATAATGCATTGGTTTGTAAAAGATGTTTTAAAATAAAAAACTATGGGGAATATACTCCAATTGATAATGATGTAAGGTATTATGAAAATATTTTTAACAAGATAAAAGAAAAAAAAGATTTGGTTTTATTCCTATGTGATATTTTTACGCTTGATGAGACATTAAATTATATAAATAATTTTAAATCAAAAGTTATTTTGGTAATAACTAAAAAGGATTTATTACCTAAGTCAGTTAAAGAATATAAGTTAATCAATTATATAAAACAAAATTATAATTTAAACGTAATTGATATAATCTTTATAAGTAGTAATAAAAATTATAACATTGATTTATTAATGAACAAGATAATGAATAATAAAACGAGTAATAAAGTATATTTGGTAGGTAACACTAACGCGGGCAAAAGCACGCTTATAAATGCTTTTATAAAATCATATGGCTCATCATCTAGTTTTATAACAACTAGTAGTCTTCCTGCAACGACGCTTGATACAATAGAAATTAATTTGACAGAAGACTTAAGCTTAATAGATACCCCAGGAATAATAAGTAATGATAATTATATTACTGGTCTTAAGCTTAGTGATGTAAAAAAAATAATGCCAAAAAAAGAAATAAAACCAAGAACGTACCAAATGAAACCTAATCAATCTTTGTTAATTGAAGATTATGCTAGAATAGATTATTTATCTAGTACTAATAATAGTTTTACTTTATATTTGTCAAATGATATTAAGATTAATAGAATAAATTTAAACACTAATAATAATTTAAGAAATTTAAAACTAAATTCATTTAATTTAGATAAAAGAAAAGATATAGTTATAAATGGTTTGTTATTTTGTAAGATAACTAATAATGCAAAACTAAATGTTTATACTAAAAATAGTGTTAAAGTATTTGAAAGAAACAATTTAATTTGATATTATATATATGTATAGTAGTATAGGAGAAAAGATATGAAAAAAATAGTAAAATCAAAACTAATAATACCAGTATTAGTAATAATAATATTTTTAGCATCAGGTTTAATACTTTTAAACACTGATATCATAAATAAGTTGAAAGGTAACATATTAGAAAGTTCTGATAAAGAAGAAAGTGAAGTTTGCGATATTACCAAAATAAATGATTCTTACCTAAGAATAATAGGAACAATAGATCAAGACTACGGCAGTAGTGGTAATGCGACAATAAGTCTAGTTAACAAAGAAAACAATTATACGAAAGAAATAAACGTAAAAACAAATGAAAAAACGAATTTTAATTATGTTTTAGCTAAAGGTGAATACCAACTTACCATCACAAAAGACGGATATGATAAGTATGAAGAAACAATATCAGAAAGTAAAAAGCTGGACATAACTTTACATAATAACGAAATCGGAAATGTTATTGCAACCGACCAAATAGGGGATAACTTGTATTACAATTATTATTCAAACGGATTGTTACATATTAAAGGTACCGGTGATATGTGGGATGGGTATGATGTAGAAGCAGATGGCCCTTCATCAGAGAACATTAAATATAATGCTACGATACTAAATGACGTATTAATGAAAGTATTAGAAAAAAAAGGTTTTAAGTTAACTGATGAACAAACAACTGTTTTGGATTCATACTTTTTTGGAATAAACATTGGTAATAGTTCAGCAGCTCAAATTATACTTGGTAAAAGTTTAGATGATTTTAAAGAAGCATTGGAAATATGTGATGGAAGTAGTGGCTCTTCTGTTTGCGATAGCGAAAGAGAATTTTTAGATGCTTTTGGAAAAGAAAAAATAATGGAAATAATAAATATATTGACAGAGATTCCAAAAAATACTAACGTTGTAATAGAAGATGGAGTAACCTCAATCGGAACTTATTCACTGTTTGGAATTAATACAAATGAACTTATAATACCGGATAGTGTTACAAGTTATAATGAGGCACCTATTGGATATTCCAACATAAAAACTTTAACTTTATCAAAAAAAGGTAAATCAAAAGCATATGATACTCTTGGCGATTATATGGTTGTAGCTTTTTCTACAAGCATAGATAATTTAAACGTCTATGGACTAGAAGAAATAAATGAACATACATTCGAAGATTGTACGATAACCAATTTAAAAATATCGGGTGATGTTAAAATAATTGGTAATAATGCTTTTAAAAATACCCAAGATAGTGCTGCAGGATTAAAAACTTTAATATTAGAAAACGGTGTTGAAACTATTGGGGAAGCAGCATTCCAATATAATCATTTAACTAATTTGGTATTACCTAAGAGTGTTAAAACAATAGAATCTTATGCATTTAATCAAAATTACATATTTGATTTAGAGTTACCAAATGGGTTAGAAAAAATTGGTAATGGATCTTTTTCTAGTAATTATATAACAGAGTTAGATATTCCTACTAATGTAGATAAAATAGGCGATTATGCCTTTGGTCATAACAAAATAGAAAATTTAATAATTCCAAAAAACGTTAAGGAAATAGGAAGTAGTGCTTTTTCTCATAATAACATATATAATTTAACTTTAAATGAAGGTATAAAAAAAATAGGAAGCATGGCGTTTGATAGAAATAACATAACGGATTTAAAAATTCCAGATAGTTTAACCGAATTAGGAGGTTATTGTTTTTATCAAAATAAAATAGAAGAAATAACTATTCCAGGGCAAATAGCAAAAATAGAAGTTGGTACTTTCTCATATAATAACTTACAAAAAGTAATAATTAAAAAAGGCGTTAAGGATATAGAAACTACAGCTTTTGGATATAATAAAATAACTACTTTAGTAATTCCTGAAAGTGTAACTAGTATCGGAACTGATGCGTTTAGAGCAAATCAATTGACTAAAATAACTATTCCTGAAAGCGTAACTAGCATCGGAAATGATGCATTTAGAGAAAATCAATTATCTAGTATAATAATTAAAGGCAATGAAAAGAGATTTAATGAATATTGGACTTTAATTGGATTTCCAGAAGAGTTAAAACCACAATAGATTAAGAGTATAATTTAACAAAATAGATAGCTGTCATAAGTGTGTAAGCACAAAACGTGATGGTTATTTATTTTGGATTATGAATATTTAGTATGTATATAAAAAATAATAAGATAATAATAAAAGTAGGAAGTAGTAAAAATGGAAAAAGAAAGAAGAATAAGAATACTTAGTATAATAGCATTAGTAATAGCAGTACTAGGCTTAACAATAGCATTTGCATCTTT
>CANRHO010000017.1 GCA_947630435.1 uncultured Bacilli bacterium | reverse complement strand
GAGATAAAAGAATACCAACAAAAAAACAAAGTAGTAGGACATTCTATGGGTGGAATTATATCTCAAGAAAATAATGGATACACAAAAGATGAAAATGGAAAATTCAATGGAAATAGAAGAAAATAAAATACGATCGGCTTATATTCACATACCTTTTTGTAAAAAGATATGTTCATATTGTGATTTTTGCAAAAACTATTACAACGAAAACGTAGTTAAGTTATATCTTGAAGCTTTAAAAAAAGAAATAAAGAGAAATTATAAAAATGAATTGTTAAATACTTTATACATAGGTGGTGGAACTCCTAGCTGTTTAAATTATAATGAGTTAGATGTGTTATTTGAAATAACTAAATTATTTAAATTAAGTGATGACTGTGAATTTACTTTTGAATGTAATTATGAGGATATAACCGATGAATTACTTTCTTTGTTAAAGAAAAACCGAGTTAATCGGTTAAGTATTGGTCTTCAAACCTTTAATGATAAATATGAAAAGATATTAAATAAGAAAATAGATAAAAACTTAATGATAAAAAACGTAAACTTATGTAAAAGGTATTTTGACAATATAAACGTTGATTTGATTTATGCACTTCCAGATGAAAAAATGGATGATTTGGAAAAAGATTTAAATGAAATTATAAAACTTAACGTAAATCACATAAGTACTTATGCTTTAATGATAGAAAAACATACTATTTTGTACGTGAATAATTTTAAGGAATTAAATGATGATGTTCAAAGTAAAATGTATTATAAAATAGTAAATAAATTAAAATCAAATGGTTATGATCATTATGAAATTAGTAATTTTTCAAAAAAAGGTTATGAATCAAAACATAATTTAAATTATTGGAAAAACGAAAAATATTATGGTTTTGGAGCAGGAGCATCTGGTTTTGTTAACAAAATAAGGTATGATAATACTAAAAGCGCATATAATTACATTAATGGTAAAAGAATGATTTACAAGGAAAAAATAACTAAAAATACGGAAATAAATGATTATGTAATGTTGTCTTTAAGAATGATAAATGGAATTGATAAACGATTATTTAAAAGAAAATATAACAAGTCAATTGAAGATGTATTTGATTATAAAAAATTGATTAATGATAAGTTATTAATTGAAACTGAAAGTAATTTGTTTATTCCAAGTGATAAATTATTTGTATCAAATGAGATAATTATAAGATTACTTGACTCATACATCTTGAATAAATAGTTTGTTTAGAGTATAATTTATTTAAGGTATGGAGGTTAGTTATGAATACTAATGAAGAAATAATTGAAGAGTTAAATGAAAATTCAGATGTGATAATTGAAAAGGACGCTGAAATTAATAATGAAAGTTTAAAAGAACAATCACCTGTGGTTGATCAAACTATTATAAATAACAACGAAGTTAATCCGATGATGAATAATGAAGAAATAATAAAAAACGAAGATGAAGCTTCTCCAACAGGTTCTTTAGAAGAAAGCAGTGAAGAGCAAATGCCTTCTGTTAAGAAAAGTAAAGCTCCGCTAATAATTTTATTATCGTTTTTATTAGTTATAGATATTGCGGCATTAGTTATATATATAATTGGAATTGAAAAAGTAATATCATTTATAAAATAAACACCTTAGGGTGTTTTTATTTTTAGCACTCAGGTATTGACATTGCTAAAAATGCATATTATAATAATACCAGATTACAAAAAGAAGGTGATAAATTGTTGAGTGAAAGGCAAAGTAAACTTCTTAAGTTAATTGTTGAAGAATATATAAAAACTGCTAATCCGGTTGGTTCTACTAGTTTAAGTGAGGAATTTAAATGTTCATCCGCAACTATAAGAAACGAAATGGCCGAATTAGAAAATATTGGATATCTTGAAAAAACGCATACTTCAAGTGGTAGGATTCCTAGTGAGAAAGGATATCGATATTATGTTGACAATTTAATGAAACCAAAGGAAATGACTGGTGAAGATGTTCTTAAACTTCAAAGGATATTTGATAATAAGCAATTGGTTTTATCTGATGTTATAAATAATATCAGAAATTACTAATTATACATCGGTTGTTTTAGGAACTAATAGTTCTTTAAATAAGTTAAAAGAAGTTCAGGTTGTTCCGCTTGATAACGATAAGGTTATAGCAATAGTTATTACTGATAAAGGACATGTAGAACATAAGGAGTTAAACGTAGGAGAAAGGGTTTTACCATCGGAAATTAAAAAAGTGGTTGACCTTATTAATAAACTTCTTATTGGAACACCACTTAATGAAGTAAGTGCCAAATTAGAATTTGAGATTAAACCAATAATTGGCAATTATGTTAAATCTCATGAGGCTTTGTATCAAGCTTTTTATAATGCATTTAATGAGTTTTCATATAAGAATCACATGCATATGGCAGGTAGAACCAAATTACTTGACTATCAAGAATTTGATAACGTACCTAAAATAAAAGATATATTGAACAAGTTTGATGATGACAACATGGTTAAGAAAATACAGGCCGATGATAATAATATTAACGTTTATATAGGTCATGAAAATAACTTTGATGATGACGTATCAGTAATCAAGACAAAATGCGTTGTTAATGGTGAAGAAGGCACGATTGCAATCGTTGGTCCAAAAAGGATGGATTATGAAAAGGTTGTGTCATTGCTTGATTTTATAAAGCGTAATATAGAAAGGTAAAGTATGAAAGAAGAAAACAAGAATAAAATAGAAAAAAATGACCATAAGGATAAAGAAAAAGAAATAAAAAAAGAACATGTTAAAAATACTAAAAAGGAGGTTGAAGAACTTAATAAAAAACTTCAACAAGCCATGGAAGAAGCCTTAAGGGCAAAAGCTGATCTTGTGAATTATCGCAAAAGAAAAGATGAAGAAACTAATAGATTGTTAAAATATGCTAACGAAGATTTAATACTTGAAGTATTACCGGTTTTAGATAATTTTGAACGTGCTATTAAAATGGATGATGATAATTTAGAAGATGAGGTTTCAAAGTTCTTAAGCGGCATGAAAATGGTTTATGCCGGGTTAGTTGGTGCTTTAGAAAAATTTGATGTAAAAGAAATTAATTCACTTGGAAAACCTTTTGATGCTAATTTTCATCAAGCGGTTATGACTGAGTCGAATAAAGACCAACCAAAAGAAATTATATTAGAGGTATACCAAAAGGGGTATATGCTTAAGGATAAAGTAATAAGACCAGCAATGGTTAAAGTTAATAAATAAGAGAGGATGATAAATAATGAGTAAAACAATAGGTATTGATTTAGGAACAACAAATTCATGTGTTTCTGTGTACGAAGGTGGAGAAGCAAAAGTTATTGCTAATCAAGAAGGAGAAAGAACAACTCCATCAGTTGTTGCTTTCAAAAATAAAGACATAATCGTAGGAGGAGCTGCTAAAAGACAAATGGTAGTAAATCCAGATACCATAAGATCAATTAAAAGATTAATGGGAACTGATAAAAAAGTTAAGGTAAATGGTAAAGAATACACTCCTGAAGAAGTATCAGCTATGATATTGGGTGATTTAAAAAAGACCGCTGAAAGCTACTTAGGAGAAAAAGTTACAAAAGCTGTTATTACCGTACCGGCATATTTTAATGATGCTCAAAGACAAGCTACTAAAAACGCAGGTAAGATTGCAGGACTTGAAGTTGAAAGAATAATAAACGAACCAACTGCGGCAGCCCTTGCTTATGGTCTTGATAAACAAGAAAATGCACAAACGGTACTTGTTTATGACTTAGGTGGAGGTACGTTTGACGTATCTATCTTAGAGCTAGGCGACGGAGTATTTGAAGTAAAATCAACATCAGGAAATAACCACCTAGGTGGAGATGATTATGATCAAAGAATAGTAGATTATCTAGTTGATGAAATTAATAAAGAACATAAAGTTGATGTATCTAGTGATAAAATGGCAATGCAAAGATTACAAGATGCCGCTGAAAAAGCTAAGAAAGATTTATCTGGTATGAGTACAACACAAATTTCATTACCATTCTTAGCACAAGGACCAGATGGGGTTATTAACTTTGAAATTTCTCTTACAAGAGCTAAGTTTGAGGAGTTAACTGATGATTTAACAGAGTCTACTTTAGAGCCAGTTAGAAAAGCACTTAAAGATGCTAAGTTAAAAGCTAGTGATATTGATAAAATATTATTAGTTGGTGGTTCAACTCGTATTCCAAAAGTACAAGAATTAATTAAGAAAGAACTTGGTAAAGAACCATCAAAAGGAGTTAACCCAGATGAGGTTGTTGCAATGGGAGCAGCTATTCAAGGTGGAGTATTAACAGGTGATGTTAATGACATCGTACTTTTAGATGTTACACCACTTTCTCTTGGTATTGAAACGATGGGTAACGTTATGACAACTTTAATTGAAAGAAACACAACGATACCAACTTCAAAATCACAAGTGTTCTCAACTGCTGCAGATAACCAACCTGCTGTTGATATTCATGTTTTACAAGGTGAAAGACCAATGGCAAGTGATAATAAAACACTTGGTAGATTCCAATTAACTAACATTCCACCTGCACCAAGGGGAGTACCACAAATAGAAGTTACTTTTGATATTGATGCAAATGGTATTGTAAACGTTAAGGCAAAGGACTTAGGAACAGGAAAAGAACAAGCTATAACAATTACTGCATCTACTAACTTAACGGATGAAGAAATTGATAAAATGATGAAAGAAGCAGAAGCTAATAAAGAAGCTGATGAAAAGAAAAAGGCTTTAGCAGATGCTAAAAATGAAGCTGAACAAATGGTATTTACAACCGAAAAAGCAATTAAAGATCTTGGGGATAAAGTAGATAAAAAAGAAAAAGAAGAGGCAGAAAAATTAGTTGAAGAACTTAAAAAAGAATTAGAAGGCGATGATGCTGATAAGATTAAGGCTGCTACTGAAAAACTTCAAGAAAAAGCAATGGCACTAGGAGCTAAAGTATACGAAGAAGCTAATAAAAAAGCTCAGGAAGAGGCTTCTAAAGAAACTGGTAAAGGTAATAAAAAGAAAAAAGATGACGATGCAGAAGTAGTAGACGCAGAATTTGAAGAAAAGAAATAGGTAGTAAAGTTCTAGTTTAACTAGAACTTTATACTTAATTAAAGGAGAATAAATGGATAATAAGATAAAACTAAGAAGTGAAATAAATGATGATTATAAGTGGGATTTAACAACAATTTATAAAAGTGATGAAGATTGGGAAAAAGATTTTAAAAGGGCTGAAAAATTATTAGAAAAAATTTCATTTTATAAAGATGATTTTTTAAAAAGTGCAGATAATTTACTTGAATTCTTATTATTTAATGAAAAAGTAGATAGGTTAATTAACAAGTTATATTATTATGCTCATTTGAATTATGATTCTGACACTTTAAATGATGATTACAAAAAAATGAATGAAAAAATAACTAATTTATTTAGCAAATATGGTGAATACACAGCATTTGTTACTCCTTCGCTATTAAAATTAGATAATGGCACTTTAGAAAAATATTACAATGATAATCCTAAGTTGCTTGAATATAAGTTTATGCTTGATGATATTATGAGATATAAATCTCATACTTTATCTATAGATAAAGAAAAAATGCTTGCAATGTTTTCTAAGGCTTTGGATAGTTGTTCAAAAACTTATAGTACATTAATTTATACTGATATTAAATTTGACAATGTAAAAGATGAAAATGGTAAAGAAATTGAATTTAATGATACGGTGTATAGTACTTTGATAAAATCCAAAAACAGAACGGTACGCCGTGATGCATTTATGAATTTATACAATGGTTATAAAAATTATAAAAATGTTATTACTGACTTATTTAATGGAAATAAAGATGCAGAAATAGCATTATCAAAAGTTAGAAATTATGAAAGTGCGGTTAAAGCATCACTATTTGGTGAAAACATAAATATTGAAGTTTATAATAATTTAGTAAAATGCATAAATGATAATATGAATGTGATTTATAAATATTATGATTTAAAAAAAGAACTATTAGGTTTAGATGAACTACACATTTATGATACATATGTAGAATTAATAAAAGATTATGATAAAAAATATTCCTTTGAGGAAGCAAAAGATTTAACAATAAAATCTTTAAGTGTACTTGGTGAAGATTATGTTAATACAATAAAAAGAGCATTTGATCAAAGATGGATAGACGTATATTATAATAAGGGAAAATATACCGGGGCTTATTCATCAGGATTTTATGATACAAATCCATTTTTACTTCTAAATTATAAAGGAACTATTGATGATGTTTCAACGTTAGTCCATGAATTAGGGCACTCAATGCATACTTATTATTCATGTAAAAATAACAAATATGTTTACTCACGTTATGAAATATTTGTAGCAGAAGTAGCATCAACCGTAAATGAGTTGTTACTAGCTAATTATATGTTAGAACATTCTAGTAATAAAGATGAAAAATTAGCGGTTTTAAATCATATAATTGATATGTTTAAAGCAACTCTTTACAGACAAACAATGTTTGCAGAATTTGAATATCAAATGTATGAGAAAAAAGAAAATGATGAAAGTTTAACAAGTGAATATATATCAGATTGCTATTTTAAAATTCTAAAAAAATATTTTGGTGATAGTGTTATTTTAGATGATGAAATAAAATACGAATGGATGAGAATACCACATTTTTACTATGATTTTTACGTTTATAAATATGCAACTGGGATTTCTGCAGCTTGCTTTATAGTAGATGAAATTTTAAACAATAAAGAAAATGCTAAAGAAAAATATTTATCATTTTTAAAAACGGGTGGTAGTATGTATTCGCTTGATGCACTTAAGGTTGCAAATGTTGATATGACTGATAAAAAAGTTATAGAAAGTGCAGTTAAAATGTTTGATAAATACATAGATGAGTTTAAAAGAGTATATAATAGTTAGGAGGTATAAGCATTATGAAGAAAGACTATTATGAAGTACTTGGTGTTTCTAAAAATGCTACGGATGCTGAAATAAAAAGTGCTTTTAGAAAATTAGCTAAAAAATACCATCCAGATGTTTCAAAAGAACCTGATGCCGCTGAAAAATTTAAAGAAGCACAAGAAGCATATGCCGTTTTATCAGATAAGGATAAAAGGAGTAAGTATGATCAGTTTGGACATGCTGCATTTGATCAAAATGGTGGCTTTGGAGGAGGATTTTCTGGTTTTGAAGATTTTGATGCATCTGATATTTTAAGAGATATATTTGGTGCGGGATTTGGTTTTGGAGGTGATTCTTCGTTTTTTGGAGGAAGCTCAAGAAAAACCACTCGTGCTACTAAAGGACCTGATATAAGTGTTATTTTTGAAATGAGTTTTGAAGAAGCTGCTTTTGGTACTCAAACAACTGTTTCCCTTGATATAATGGATAAATGTGAAGAATGCGATGGTCATGGCGGAACAGGTGTTAAAACATGTCCTACTTGTGGTGGTACTGGATATGTAAAAGAACAGCAAAGAAGTATATTAGGAGCGTTTATTACTCAAAGACCATGTTCTAATTGTGCTGGAACAGGTGAGATATATACTAAAAAATGTGATAATTGTAAAGGAACTGGTAAGAAGAAGGTTAAGAAAAACATAATAGTTAAAGTACCTGCAGGGGTTGATACCGGAGATCACTTAAGAGTAGCAGGAAAAGGACCAGCCGGGGAAAATGGTGGACCAAATGGTGATGTTTACATAGAAATAAAAGTTAAAGATCATCCATTATTTAAAAGGGAAGAGCAAGATTTATACATTACTTTGCCACTTACCATTGCAGAAGCTTCACTAGGTTGTAAAAAAGAAGTTCCAACCCTTGAAGGGAACGTAATTTTAAACGTACCAGCAGGAAGCCAATCAGGTGAAAAGCACAGAATAAAAGGTAAGGGACTTAAATCACCTTCAAAAAGAGGAACAGGAGATTTATACGTTGTTCTTAAGGTAATTACCCCAACTAAACTAGATAGGAAGCAAAAGAAATTACTTGAAGATTTAAATAAGACTAATTTAAAAAGTGCTGAATTTGTTAATTTTGAAAAATATTTAAAAAGATAATATGTGGAATCTATATTATCTTTTTTATTTTTTAATTTATGGTATAATAATTACGTATGATAGAAAGAGATGGCTTTATGAAAGAAGAAAATGGATTATCTAGTAATGAAGTAAGAAAAAGAATAAATCAAGGAAAAGTAAATTATGATACTACAACTCCAAGTAAAAGTGTTAAACAAATATTAATAGAAAATACTTTTACCTTATTTAATTTTATAAATATCATATTAGGTATTGCTATAATATTAGTAGGTTCATATAAAAATCTATTATTTTTAGGCGTTGTAATATGTAATACATTAATTAGTACAATTCAAGAAATAAGAGCTAAAAAAATCGTAGATAAACTATCGGTAATATCTTCATCTAAAGCAAAAGTTATACGAGATGGTGTTGAAAAACAAATACACATTGATGATATTGTTATTGATGATTTAATAATATATAACTTAGGTAATCAAGTAGTAGTTGATTCAGTAATAATGGAAGGACAATGTGAAGTTAATGAATCTTTTATAACTGGTGAGGCTAAAACCATTTATAAAAAAAAGGGTGATACCATTTTATCTGGCAGTTTTATTGTTAGTGGAAACGTAAAGGCAAAAGTTATTCATGTTGGAATAGATAATTATACATCTGTTATATCACGAGATGCAAAAAAGATGAAAAAAGAAATTAACTCACAGATAATGAAATCACTTAAAAAAATAGTTAAATACGTTTCAATAGCTCTTGTTCCAATAGGTTTTCTTCTTTTGTTAAGACAATTTTCAATCGATGGTAACACAACCCAAAACGCAGTAGTAACAGTAGTTGCAGCGGTCGTAGGAATGATACCAGAAGGATTAATTTTACTTGTTTCAACAGTTTTAGCAGTAAGTGTTTTAAGGTTATCTAAATATAACGTTTTAGTTCAGGATTTATATGCTTTAGAAACACTAGCAAGAGTAGATATTTTATGCTTGGATAAAACGGGTACCATAACCGAGGGAAAGATGGAAGTAAAAGATGTTATACCAATAGGTAAACATAAAATATATGAGATAGATGAAATACTTGAAATGATTTCAACTAATTTAGAAGATAAAAATCCAACATTTTTAGCGATAAATGAAAAATATAAAAACGAATCTAAAATAAAAGCTATAAAAAAAATCTCATTTTCATCAGAAAGAAAGTATTCTGGTATTGTATTAAAAGATGAATCATACATAATGGGTGCTCCTGAGTTTATTTTAGGAAACGCTTTAAAAAAATACCAAAGTAAAATAGATGAATTATCAAACGAAAGTAGAGTATTAGTTTTAGTTAAAATGCCACCTTTAAAAGATGAGACGCTTTCAAATCAAATGGATGTTTTAGCATTTATTCTAATTAGCGATAAAATAAGAAAAGAGGCAATTGATACAATAAAATATTTCGCTGATAACGACGTTGAAATAAAAGTTATTTCCGGTGATAATCCAACGACCGTTTCTAACATAGCTAAAGCAGTTGGTATAGAAATTAACGGTGTGTATGATGCAAGAAACATGGCTAATGAAAATAATTTATCACTTGTTGTAGAAGAAAATACTATTTTTGGAAGAGTTAAACCTGATCAAAAAAGATTACTTATCAGTGAATTAAAGAATAATGGCCATGTTGTAGCAATGACTGGTGACGGTGTAAATGATGTCTTGGCACTTAAAGAATCAGATTGTGGGGTGGCTATGAATGATGGAGCAGATGCTGCCAGAAACGTATCAGAATTGGTTTTATTAGATTCTAATTTTGATGCTATGCCAAAAATTGTAAAAGAAGGAAGACGAACCATAAACAACGTAGAAAGATCAGCAACGTTATTTTTATCAAAAACCATATATGCATCTTTTCTTGCACTTTTGTTTTTGTTTATAAATTATACATATCCTTTTATCCCGATTCAAATGACTTTGATAAATTCTTTAACGATTGGTATACCTGCTTTTATTCTTGCGCTAGAACCAAATAATTCTATAGTAAAAGGTAAGTTTTTTGTTAACGTTGTAAGCAAAGCAATCCCAAGTGGTATAACTACCGTTATAAATATATTGCTTTTGGTCTTTGTAGCAAGTTTACTTAATATTCCAAATGAACAAACGTCAACTATTGCGGTAATAATAACTGCTTATACAGCAATATTACTAATATATAGAATAAGTAAACCACTTAATCTATTAAGAAAATTACTTATTGTTATTTTAAGCATTATATTTTTATTAGTTATAATAACACCAATAGGAAGAAACATATTTTCTTTAGAACTTTTAAATCCTAATTCGTTATTAATACTTTTACCTTTAATGTATATATCTACAAGATTATTTAAGGTATTAAGCAATTTATTAAATATAATTATTAAAAAAAGAAGCAATTGGTTTATATAATAAATTATAAAAGTACTATTTATTTGACTTTTAAAAGATTTTAAATATAATAACAATGTTTA
>CANRHO010000016.1 GCA_947630435.1 uncultured Bacilli bacterium | reverse complement strand
AGCACCTTACTTTTTATCATTATTCCCTTGTTTATAATATCATATACCCCCCCCCCAGTCAATATTTTACTTATAATTGTTAATAACTACATAAAGGGTAAATTTACGTAGTGGAAACTTAAAATAAACAATAATTTATTTTATCTATACAATTGTTTTAAAATATATACAATAAAAAAAAGAAACTATGCAAGTTTCTCTAATAATTCAGCTTTTTTCATCGTAGTGTATCCTTCTACACCTTTTTCTTTTGCCATTTTTTTAAGTTCAGCTACCGTTAATTTTGATATATCTTCTTTATTTTCTTTTTTAGCTGGAGCTTTTTTTACTTCCTCTTTTACTTCCTTTTTAGCAACTGGCTTACTTGCAGTTTGTTCTTTAGGCATTTTGCCATTTAAAGCATCCTTTGCAATCGAAACTAAATCAGAAAAAGCTTTTGGACAATCAATAGCTATTTCTGCAAGCATTTTACGATTAACAGTAATACCAGCTTTAGATAATCCATTTATAAATCTTGAATAACTTATTTCGTTTTCATGACATGCAGCATTAATTCTAACAATCCATAACTTTCTAAAATCTCTTTTCTTTTGTCTTCTATCTCTATATGCATAAACGTGTGAATGCATTACTTGTTCTTTTGCAGTTTTAAATAATCTATGTTTGCTACCAAAGTAACCTTTAGCTTCTTTTAATATTTTTTTACGACGTGCTTTTGTTACAGCACCATTTTTTACTCTTGCCATTTTACTTTCCTCCTTAAATTTTATACTATAAAGTATCGATTATTCTTTTTAATCTGTTAGTGTCTGCTTTACTTAATTTTGATTTAGATCTTTTATTTCTATTAAAAGCAGCGTTCTTTGAACCAGTGTTATGTCTTTGTCCTGGATGACCTACCGTAATAGAACCACTTTGTCTTACATTTAAAACTTTTTTTGTACCCTTATGAGTCTTTTGTGTTTTCTTTGCCATAATTTAATCCTCCTATTTTTTAATTGGGCTAAGCATAGCCATCATGTTCCTACCATCTAATGTTGGTGCACTTTCAATTATACCAACTTCATTTAATTCTTCTGCAAATTTTAGTAACACTTCTTTACCTTTATCAGTAAATTGCATTTCACGTCCTCTAAAACGTATTGTTAACTTGATCTTATGACCTTTTTCTAAATATTTTCTTGCGTTATTAAGCTTAGTGTTAAAGTCATGAACATCAATGTTTGGTGACAAACGGTATTCTTTCATCTCAGCGTTATTTTCTTTTTGTTTTTTTTGGGATTCTTTTAATTTCTTTTTTTTCTCATACTTAAATTTATTATAATCCATTAATTTACATACGGAATTATCTCCCTTATCATTAATTAATACAAGATCAAATCCAGCATAAGAAGCAAGTGTTAAAGCCTCTTCTTTTGATTTAATACCAAGTTGTTCACCATTTGGTCCAATTACAAGCATTTGTTTTACTCTTATTTGCTCGTTAATTGGCATATCTTTTTCTTTTGCTATATTAAAGCACCTCCATAAAAAAAGTGAATACAAGAATTGTATTCACCTTAAAAAACGCTTTAAGTTATGTTATTTTCTAAGTTGGCGTTTAACCCATTACTATTTATAATCGGGTGAGATAAATACAATCTTCTTTCCTTTATATCAAAATTACTCAATTAGTATACAATAAAATTTATGATTTGTAAAGTTTTTTATTACATTTACTAAATATTATCTAAGATCTCTTATACTTTTATCATAATCATCATTATTAGTAACGTATGACCCTGCTACAACCATATTACATCCTGCGTATTTACATAAACTTACATTTTTATCATTTACACCACCATCTACACTAATGATTAAATCAGATGGAGCTACTTTTTTAAATTCTTTTATTTTATCAATTACTTCTTCTTTAAATATTTGTCCTCCATAACCGGGTGTAACACTCATAAACAAAACTAAATCTACATCACCAACATACGGCATTAAGCACTTAATGTCTGTTTCTGGATTAATTGCAAGTCCAACTTTAACCCCAATAGATTTAACATATTTAATTAATGAAGAATCATTTATTACTTCGACATGAAAAGTTAAATAATCCGGAATAATATCAGCATATTTTTTTATTAATTCATGATTTTCTATCATTAAATGTACATCTAATGGTTTTTTACTTATTTTTTTAATGTCTTTTACAACTTCTAAAGGAAATTTTTGATTGTCAACAAACTTTCCATCCATAACGTCAATATGCAAAAAATCTGCCTTTGACTGATTCACTTTGTTTACTGCGTTAATTAATCTATCATATTCTTTTAAAATGGATACAGATACTTTCATGATTACCTCTTTTTTTCCTCTATACTTTCAATAAATTTTTTATAATTATCATATCTAGATGTTCTTATTTTACCTTGGTTTACCATTTGTTTTATAAAACACCCGTCCTCTTTAATATGAATACAATCTTTGTACTTACATTTATCTTGATTGTTATAAAACTCTATAAAATTATCTTTTATATCATTTTTGCTCATTCCTATAAAATCTAAAGAAGAAAATCCTGGTGTATCCGCAACTAAACCTTGATCTATTTTTAACAACTCAACATGCCTTGTCGTATGTCTTCCTCTTCCTAGTGCTTTTGATATTTCTCCAGTTTGTAAATTAAGGTCTTTTTTTAGTCTATTAAGAAGAGAGGATTTACCAACTCCTGTTTGTCCGGTTAAAACACTTAGTTTACCTTGTAATATGTTTTTAATATCGGATAAGTTGTCATTTATATATACTTCATAACCAATAGATTTATAATACTTAATTACATCGTTAATTTCATTAGTATCATCTAATAAATCATATTTGGTAAAACAAATAACTGGTTTTATATTGTTAAACTCAATTACAACAAGCATTTTATCAAGTAAATTACTAGAAAAATTTGGTTCTTTACAGCTAACTAATATAAGAGCCTGATCTATATTTGAAACAGGAGGCCTTAAAAGTTCATTTTTTCTAGGTAATATTTTTTTTATTACTAATGTTTTTTCGTCTATTTCAACCATATCACCTACAATTGGGGAGATTCTTTGATATCTAAACTTACCAATTGAATAACATTCGTAACACTTATTATCAGATTGAACTGTCCATTTATTACTAATTAGTTTAATTACTCTTGCTTGCATTAGTTATTCTCGTCTTCTAAAGAGTCTGATGTTATAGATTCCATGGTTGTTGTAGTTGTAGTTGTTGTTTTTTTTGAAATGACAACTTTAAAAGTATCATTTTCAAATACTTCTTCACCAGCTTTTGGAGATTGAGCTAGTACAACACCTTCTTCTTGATCAGGGGTTTCTTTATACGTTACTTTTATGGTAAGACCATATTTTTCACAAAATTCGGTTGCTCTTTGTAGACTCCAACCATCTGTTACCATATCAGGATAAACAGTTAATATTTTTGGTATGTATAATATAATGCTTTCTCCAGATGCTAAACTAGAACCTGCTTTAATACTTTGATCGATTATTATCTGCGATTTGTCTTTGTACTCCGATGAATTACTTACTTCCTTCTCCTCTATTGAAACTTTTATTCCTAATAACTCAAGCTTTGCCTTAATTTCATAAGCATTTTCACCTGTATAATCTTCTATCTTTGTTTTCTTAGAACCGGATGAATAATATATAATTATGATACTTCCTTTTTTTGCATATCGGTTCTTAGAAGGTTCTGTTTCAATTACTAAATCCTCTTCAACGTCATCGCTTGTTTTTTTCTTTGAATCTATTTTAAAACCTCTTTTTTTAAGCATTGCTTCTGCTTTAGATATTTCCATACCATAAACATCTGGCACTTTAATTTCCTTAGATGCGGTTATTTTTGGAAAAACAATAACAACTAATGCAAATATTATTATAACAGCTGACACAATTGATGCTATTATAATTGTTTTTTTCTTATTATTTTTTTCTAATTTATCATCTTCAGTTATTTGCTTTACTACTGGCTTTTCAGTCTTATCAGGTTTTTTTTCTTCCTTTATAGATGATACATGAGTATCAGAAAAATCAGACTCTGGATATTTAAATTGAATTCTTAATTCATCTTCACGATCTTTATCTAAACAAGTTTTAATATCCTCTGCCATGCTTCTTACATCCTTATACCTGTTTTTAGGGTTTTTAGCAGTGGCCTTTAAGATAATGTTTTCTACTGATTGCGGGATAACAGGGTTAATTTCTTTAGCACTAGCAATTGGTTCTTTCATGTGTTTTAATGCAATTTCAACTGCACTATCACCTTTGAATGGCACTTTTCCAGTAAGCATTTCAAACATTAAAATTCCTAGTGAATAAATATCACTTCTGATGGTAGATCCTTTTCCACTTGCTTGCTCAGGAGGTAAATAGTGAACCGATCCCATAACGGAATTAGTTTGCGTAAGTTGAGCACTATTTAATGCCATAGCAATTCCAAAATCGGTTATTTTTACTAACCCACTTTCTTTAATCATTATGTTTTGTGGCTTTATATCACGATGAATTATATACGAATCATGAGCGGTTGCTAAAGCATCTAATAGTTGAAGCATTATGTCCATAGTTTCAGGAAGAGATAAAACACCTCGTTTTTTTATAAGTTGTTTTAAGGTTTTTCCCTCAATATATTCCATCACTATATAAAAGTTACCATTATCTTCTCCTACATCATATATTTCAACAATGTTTGGGTGTGATAAAGATGATGCTGATAACGCTTCCCTTTGAAACCTTCTTACGAATTTTTCATCGCCAGCTAAATCTCCTCTTAATACCTTAACCGCTACTTTTCTATCTAAAATGGTATCTCTAGCTAAATAAACATTAGCCATTCCACCTTCTCCAATTAATCTTTCTATCTCATATCTATCATTAATTAACTGTCCTTTTTCAATCATAACTATTCACCACTTTCCTTTTGTAAATAAGCAATGGATACGTTATCAGTTCCACCTCTTAAATTACTCTTTCTTACTAGCTTAACAACTTTTTCTTCTAAAGTTAAATCACTATTTAAAACCTTTTCTATTTGTTTTATACTCAACATATTAGTCAACCCATCACTACATAATAAAAGTCCATCACAAGTTATATCAACATCAAAAATATCAACATCTACTGGATTATTAGCACCTAAAGCTCTCATAAGTACGTTTTTTCTAGGATGATTCAAAGCTTCTTCTTTTGTTAGTTCTCCAGTTTCAACAAGTAAGTTAACCAATGTATGATCCTTAGTTACTTTATATAAATTTCCTTTTTTAATAACGAATCCAGATGAATCTCCTATATTTGCAAATAATATATACTCTTTTGTTACAATTGCAAGTACCAAGGTAGTTCCCATTCCTTTACTTTCTGGAAATTCATCAGTATATTTAAATATTGCTTCATTAAGATTACTTACATTTTCTCTTATCCAATTAACCGCTTGCTGCTTTTCACCAATTGACTCTAAAATCTTAAATTTATCAGTAAGACCATTAACAACTATCGAAGATGCTATTTCACCAGCTTTATGTCCTCCCATTCCATCTGCTACGACCATTAAATATTCACCAGATAAGTTTTTTACAACCATAACTGAATCTTCATTATGAGTTCTAACCTTTCCAGTATCAGATATATAGTATGATTTCATCTTTAATTTTCCTTTCTAGTAATTTGTTCACTTCTAAGTTGACCACAAGCTGCCGAAACCTTAGACCCAAATTCTCTTCTTATAGTTACGTTTATATTACCTTCTTTTAATATATCATAAAATCTATCAATTGTCACTTTGGGACTTTTTTTGTATTCGTTATGTGATGTTTCATTATAAGGAATTAAATTAACATAACAGTTAATGCCTTTTAGTAAATTTATTAATTCTCTTGCACAATTTTCAGTATCATTTACATCTTTTAATAAAATATATTCAAAAGTTACCCTTCTATTTGTAACTTTTATATATTCTTTTACTGCTTTTATTATATCTTCAATTTTATATACTTTATTAATAGGCATAATTTTATTTCTTACATCATCATTTGGTGCATGAAGGCTTATCGCTAAATTAACACCAGTTTTTTCATTCATAAATTTTTTAATTTTAGGTACTATGCCACAAGTTGATATAGTAATATGCCTTATTCCTATGTTTATACCTTTAGGATCATTTATAATGTTAATAAACCTCATTACGTTATCATAATTATCAAAAGGTTCTCCTATGCCCATCAATACAACATGACTAATTCTTTGTTTAATATCTTCTTCAACTTTTAAAACTTGTAATACAAGTTCAAAAGTACTTAAGTTTCTTAGTTTTTTAAGTCTTCCACTTTCACAAAAATAACATCCCATGTTACATCCTACTTGAGTTGATACACATAAACTATTACCATAATCATGATTCATTAAAACTGCTTCTATTTTATTTCCATCATGTAATTCAAACAAGTATTTTTTTACATCTATATCACTTTGTTTATTTAGTATTTTAAGATCATTTAAATTAAAATTTTCATTTAAATATTTTATCAAATCTTTTTTTAAATTGGTCATATCATCAAACTTTTTAACTCTTTTTATATATAGCCAGTTAAATACTTGATCCGCCCTAAACTTAGATTCACCTATTTTTAAAAAATAATCTTCTAGTTCTTCTTTTGTATAATCATATATATTATTCATTAAAATACTCCTTAACTAATAATAATTATATCAAATATAATATTAAACGTTAATATGATTATAAGAATATAACATATGTAAAATATCTTATTTTTAATAACTTTACACTATTTGATATAAATTGCATATATCATTTTAATTTGATAATAATATATGTATGGAGGTAATAACCTGAACGATGATAATAAATCAATAAAATGTGATGTAGAATCATGCAAATACAATGATAATAATGATAAATATTGCACTTTAAATGAAATAAAAGTTAGTTGTACAAGTGATTCATGCAAAGCGTGTAAAAAAGAAACAATTTGTGTTAGTTTTAAAGAAAAATAAAATAGCTAAAACCTAGCTATTTTATTTTTAATCTGCTTGAACAAAATTTATTGTTACGTTTAAATCACTAAACGTTAAATCCCTTTTTGGTAACTCTGTTGATTCTTCTTCATTTAAATTATTATTTTCATAAATAGCTTTTCTATACAATATATGTACAATAACAAACTTTCTCTCACCAACTTTTAAAATGGCACCGGGTTTTATCACTTCAGGACCTTCTTCTCCTGCAGTAGAAACAGCAAAGCTAATATTATCATGAACTTTTTGAATATCATCTTCACTTACCGTTCCATTTCCATCCCAATCACATGATTCCACTGGTGATGAAGTAGATTCACATAATTTACTTATACTAATTGAGTCTATTTTAGCATTTATAGTTCCATCATTTACCATCATAAAATTATACCGTACAGTATCGTTTGGCTTTGTTATTGTTGCATCTATTCCAGATATTGTTGTACCATCTATAGTTGGATTTTTATTTACTTTTCCAGCTCCTTCTTCTAAATAAGAAAAACCTTCATTAAAGTGACTAGTACATTCATCATTTTCTTCCATTCCCACATCTTTACAAGTTGGATTTTCAAAGTGAACGTCCCACGTTGCAGCATCAACTTTTGCAGTTCCTTTTATCGTTAAAGTTTCTGATAATGCTGCAAATGCTACCGTTAAACCTAGTATTGCAACTACTAGTGCAATTAAACTTAATACTTTTACTCTTCTTTCCTTTTCCATTTTACCACCTACTATCTATTTTTAATCTGCTTGAACATAATTTATTGTTATATTTAAATCATTAAATACTAAATTTCTTTTCGGAAGCTCTGTTGCCTCTTCGGTTTTCCATCCATCATTACTTTCAAAAATTTTATTATAACTAAGCACTACATTAAGAATTTTTCGCTCTCCTGTTTTTAAAATAGTACCAATTTTTAATTGATCTTCTTTATTTTCTGCACCATAAAATTCTGTTTTAAAAGAAATGTTGTCATTTACTTTTTGAATATCTTCATTTGTTACTGTACCATCATTATCCCAATCACATGATTCCACTGGTGATGAAGTAGACTCACATAATTTACTTATACTAATTGAGTCTATTTTAGCATCAATTGTTCCTTTATTTTCGATTATAAAAAAATATATTACCTGATCTTTTGGCTTTGTTATTGTTGCATTTATATTTGTTATGCTAATTCCATTTATGGTTGGATTTTCATTTACTTTTCCAGCTCCTTCTTCTAAATAAAAATAATCATCGTGAAAATAATTGGAGCAGTCTTCAGAGTCATCAATACCTAATAAATTTACATCTTTACAAGTTGGGTTTTCAAAGTGAACGTCCCACGTTGCAGCATCAACTTTTGCAGTTCCTTTTATCGTTAAGGTTTCTGATAATGCTGCAAATGCTACCGTTAAACCTAGTATTGCAACTACTAGTGCAATTAAACTTAATACTTTTACTTTTCTTTCTTTTTCCATTTTACCACCTACTACTATTATCTTCATTTTATATTAATAAATACCATCTGGTCAAGTTTTTTATTTTTTTATGTAAATAAAAAAGATTACTTCATGATTTTACCTATGTAATCTTTTTTAATACCATTAATAAAATTTTTTATATTCATTTTCTTTTTACCTGGAAGTTGTAATTCGGTAATTAATATACTACCATCTTTCGTTACAACTTCTAATCCATTTTTATCCAAATTAACTATTTCTCCAGGAATTTTATCATATGTATTTAAAGTAATCTTAGAAGACCATAACTTTAAATTTTTTCCATCAAGTATACAATAAGCACCTGGCCATGAATTTAATCCTCTTATTTGATTATATATTTCCTTTGAAGTTTTATTAAAATCAACGTGTTCTTCTTCTCTTGAAATGTTATATGCATAAGTTGCATATTTTTCATCTTGTTTTTCTCTTTTATTAGTACCATCAATTATACTAGGTAAAGTATCCATTAAAAGAAAAACGGCTGATTTTTGTAGTTTATCATGAAGAGTTTCTGCTGTATCATTTTCTTCTATTTTTACTTCTTTTTTTGATATTATATCTCCGGTATCCATACCTTTATCCATGTACATAATTGTTATACCAGTTTTATCATATCCATACATTATCGCTTTATGAATTGGTGCTCCTCCTCTTAATTTTGGTAATAGTGATGCATGAACGTTTATACAACCATATTTTGGTTGATTTAAAATAATTTCTGGAATTATTTGGCCATAAGCACAAGTAATTATAATGTCTGGATTTAAATTAATAACATCATCATAATCCTCTTTTATTTTTACTGGCTGTAAAACTTTTATGTTATTTTCTAAAGCCAATTTTTTTATTGGCGAAAAAATCATTTCTTTTTTTCTACCAACTTCTTTATCAGGTTGCGTTACTACCGCTATTACATTACATTCATCTATTAAACATTGTAAAATAGGAACGCAAAAATCCGGAGTACCCATAAATAATACTTTTAAATCTTTCATAAAAAATTTCATCCTCGTATAATCAATCCTATAGAAATCAGTAATCTAATTAATTGATCCTTTCTATTTATATTTTCAATTTATAATATGTATGTCAAAATATTTATTCTTTTTTTCTAATAAAAGAAACTTTTAATTAAAAAAGTTTCAAAACGTCCTTTATGGTTATATAAATCATAAGAGCAAAAAGTAGCATTAGACCAATATTATTAACTATTGCATCAACTTTTTGATTTACTTTTTTTCCTGTTATTTTCTCAAATAATATAGTAATGGCATGATATCCATCAAAGGCCGGAAACGGAAGTAAATTTATGAATCCAACATTAATTGATAAATATGCTAATAAATAAAGCAATCCCGATAAACCAGCTTTTCTTTGCATTCCTACTATTGTATAAATTCCTACCGGTCCAGATAACGCATTTAGTCCTATTTTACCTGTAATTAATGATTTTATAGTAACAATCATAGAGTTAAAAGTTGAACCAAACTTACTAACAGAATATTTAAAAGCATTAACTAATCCATTTTTTTTGGTATTATCTAACCCCATCCCATAAGCATATGAAACATTACCTTCTTCATCCTTTACTTTTTTTGGTGTTACTGATACTCTTCTTTTTTTACCATTTTTATCTTCTAATACTATATTTTGTGCTTTTTCATTATTTGCTAAAGTAAGTGTTAAAGTAACATCATCCCAAGTTCTTGTTTTTTTACCATTAATTGATAATATTCTATCACCAGGTGATATACCAGCTTTATAACTGACAGAATCTTTTGTTACTTCTCCTATTATTGGCTTTGTAGTATACGAGCCATAGCACAATGCCATTATAAATAGAACCACAAACCCCAATATAAAATTATTTGTAACTCCTGCTAAAATGATAATTAATCTTTTATACCATGGCTTATTATATAATTTTTTATCCTTTGGAACTTCTTCATCATCCGTTGCTTCTTCACCAGCCATAGCAACATAACCACCAACTGGAATTAAACGTATGCAGTATAAAGTTTCATCATTTTTTCTTTTAAATGAGAAAAGTTTAGGACCAAATCCTAATGAAAATTCATAACAATAAACTCCTGATTTTTTAGCCCAGAAAAAGTGTCCTAGTTCATGTATAAAAACAATTATTCCAAGCATTAATATAAAGTATATTAAAGTCATTTATTCCTCCTAAAAAAGCCCTGATAATAAAATATATCCAATAATAACAAAAATAATACTGTCTAATCTATCTAATATTCCACCATGTCCAGGCATTATGTTTGAAAAGTCTTTTATATCATGGTTTCTTTTAACAGCGCTGAAAAACAAGTCCCCTAATTGACCTAAGCATGATAAGAAAAGCGTAACAATAAGAAGTAATAAAACGTTTACATTACTATCTATTGCAATATAATAAAACGTTGCGGCACACAAAGTACCAAAAATACCTCCGATAATTGCTCCTTCCCATGTTTTATTAGGAGAAATTTTTGGAGCAAATTTATGCTTACCAATAAGTGTTCCTGATAAATGCGCATAAGTATCTGTTAACATCGTGATAATAAATAAATATATGAACAACATTAAACTCTTATGTCTAATAACTAAAAATTCATGAAATACAGTTCCGATAAGGATAGTCATACCAATTAGTTTAAAAGCCTCGTTGGAATTATATTTTTTATTATCATTACAATATATCACCGCAAGCATTGGTAACAATAATGCTAATGAATAGTAAATTTCTTTTTTTTCATTTATAAAAACAAGTAATATGGTTATAGCATAAATAATAACATCAACATATTTTGGTCTTTTATTATTATGAGGTAAATCTAGAAATTCTTTCATGCCTAAAACAGCTAAAGCACACGCTGCTAACTTAAGCCAAACACCTCCTATAATAATTAATGGTATAAATATTATAAAAGCAACTATGGCACTAACAAGCCTTTTTTTCATATTATCACATCCTTATGTTTTTATTATAATACAATTAGTGGCTTTTAACAATTAAATTATATATTGAAATATAATATTTACATATTTTTATGTATAAACTAATTTTTTACATTATATAAAAAAATTAGAATTTCTTCTAATTCTAATAAGCATCAATGTTAATATTTACTCTTTTATTATCATTTACATATGAACTTGCTTGAACTATGGTTCTTAATGCTTTTGCAAGTTTACCTTGTTTTCCAATAACCTTTCCCATTTGATCCTCAGGAACCATAACCTGTATTGTTACGGTATTTTCTTCTTCACTTGGAAACTCTTTAACGGTAACACTATCTTTATCCTCTACAAGTTCTTTTACTATTACTTCTGTTAATTCAACTAATTCCATAATTACTTACCTTGTTTTTCTTTAGCATATTTAGCCATAATACCATTTTTAGATAAAATATTTCTAACTGTATCCGTTGGTGTTGCTCCGTTTTTCAACCATTTAATAACTAGTTCTTCATCTATCTTTGTTTCAGCTGGAGTAACCAAAGGATTATATGTTCCTACCATTTCAATAAAACGACCATCTCTTGGACTTCTTGAATCAGCTGCTACTATACGATAGAA
>CANRHO010000015.1 GCA_947630435.1 uncultured Bacilli bacterium | reverse complement strand
AAAAACATAATGATATATAAATATAACGAAGGTAAATTAACACTTATTGGTCAAAACATAAGTATTAAAGATAATAAGTTAAATTTCTACATAAATGGTTTAAGTGATTATGTACTAACAACTAAAAAAGTAGATAATGTAAAAACTGATACTAAAATGATAGAAAACAATAAAAAAGTAAATAAAGTAAACTTTAAATTGATAATATTAGTACTAATAATATTAGGAGTAATTGGATATATTATTTATAAAAAAACAAGTAAAAAGAATAACGTGTAAGTTATTCTTTTTATAATATTTTATCAACTAAACCATATTCTAAAGCTTCTTTAGCGGTTAAATAATGATCTCTTTCGGTATCTTTTTCTATTTTTTTTATATCTTGATTTGTTTTTTCTGAGAGTATTTTATTTAATTTATTTCTTAAATAAATTATTCTATCTGCTACTATTTTTATTTCGGTAGCTTGCCCATTTACTCCTCCTAATGGTTGGTGAATCATTACTTCACTATTAGGTAGGATGTATCTTTTATCACCACTTGCAAGAAGTAAAGATGCCATTGATGCTGCTATTCCTATGCATATTGTTGTTACTTTACTTTTAACGTAGTTCATTGTATCGTAAATAGCCATTCCCGCTGTTATACTTCCCCCAGGACTATTTATGTAAATACTTATTTCATCATTTGATTTGGAATCTAAAAATAATAATTCACTTATTATAGAATTAGCAAGTTCATCATCTATTTCCCCACCAATGAAAATTATTCTATCTTTAAGTAGTCTAGAGTATATATCATATACCCTTTCTCCGTTATGAGTTTTTTCAATAACACTTGGAATTAAATTCATATTTTTTTCACCCTAATAATATTATGTATAGTATATTTGTATTTATTATTAAAATGTTGTGACTTTTTTCCACATTTTTGATAGAATATTATTAGAATAAAAGGGTGATATTATGGCAACTATTAAAATTAAATATAAAAATCAAGAACATACATATGAAAAAGGCGTAACCTTACTTGAGATATCTAATGAATTTAAAGATGACTTTAAAAGCGATATAATCGTTGCAACGATAAATAATAGATTGGTTTCTTTGGATAGTAAGATAACTAAAAATTGCAACGTAGATTTTTATGATGTTTTTAACATCCTTGGAAGTAGAACGTACATAAGAGGGTTATTCTTTTTATTCATTAAAGCCGTAAAAGATGTTTTAAATTCCGACGTAAAATTAATGTATTTTGTTGATAAGGGAGTTTATTGTGAAATACTTACTAATAATTTAATATCTGAGGTGACCGTTGAGAAAATAAAAATAAGGATGAAAGAGCTTGTAGATGGTAAGTTACCTATTACTAAGATAATGGTATCAAGGTTTGATGCTATAGATTATTTTTCTAAAATAAACCAAATGGATAAAGCACAATCCCTTAGATTTATTAGTAATTCTACTATAAGTTTATATAAACTTGATAATACCTTAGATTATTTTTATGGAGTTCTTCCTTGTAATACTAGTTATTTAACTAAGTTTAATGTTAAATATTTAAAAGAAAATAAAGTTATGTTGCTTCCTCCTTATACATTTGAAGAGGATGAAAAGTTAAACTTTGATAAAAATAATAAACTAATAGAAAATGTAGATGTTCAAGCTAAATATTTAGAAAATATTAACATTAATACTTCTGTAGAATTAAATAATACGATTTCTACTGGTAAATACGGTGATGTTATTAGAATTTCAGAATCTATCTTTAATAATCAATTATTTAAGATAGTTGATAATATTACTAAAAATAAGGACATTAAAATAGTTTTAATAACAGGGCCTTCATCTTCAGGTAAAACAACCATATCAAAAAAACTTTCACTATTTTTAAAAAGCAAGGGGTATAATCCAATACCAATTTCAGTAGATGATTTTTACACTAATATTAAAGATCGTGTTTTAGATGAAACAGGAAAACCTGAACTAGAAAAAATAGAAGCATTTGATACTAATCAATTTAATAAAAAAGTATTGGAATTATTAAATGGAAATGAAGTTATATTACCTAAGTTTAATTTTATTGAAGGTAAACAAGAATATGATGATAAGAATAAAATTCAGATGAAACACAAAAGCATATTAATTGTAGAAGGAATCCATGCCTTTAACGAGAAATTAACTGAGATGATTCCTGATAAAAATAAATTTAAATTATTTATCTCTCCAGTAACTCCGTTAAATATTGATAATCATAACCTTTTCAAATCAACGGATAACAGGTTATTAAGAAGAATAGTAAGAGATAATAGAACCAGGGGATCATCAGCCTCTACCACGTTAAAAATTTGGAAAAAAGTAAGGAAAACTGAAGAGGAATCGATTTTGCCATATAGTAAGGAAGCTGATGAAATTCTTAATACTTCTTTAGTTTATGAACTTGGTGTTTTAAAAACATATGCAGAACCACTTCTTTTTTCCGTAGACGAAGACGATCCTAACTACGATGATGCGTTAAGACTAATAAATATTTTTAGGGTTATTTTGGGAATACCTAGTGAAGATGTTCCTGATGATTCCATTATAAGGGAATTTATAGGTGGAAGTTGTTTTAAAGTTTTATAAATGATACAATATAATTATAGGAAGGTGATGTTTCAATGGAAATTAGAGTTGCGATTAATGGATTTGGAAGAATTGGAAGATTAGTATTTAGAATAATGAGGGAGGATCCTGATTTTGATATTATAGCGATAAATGATTTAACCGATCCTTCTCAACTTGCGTATTTACTTAAATATGATACGTCTCACAGAAGATATAAAACCGAGGAAATAACAAGTGATGATGAAAACATAATAATAAACGATGATAAAATAAGAGTATATAAGGAATCTGATCCGGTAAATTTACCATGGAAAAGTTTAGATATAGATGTTGTTTTTGAGTGCACTGGTTTTTTTACAAGCTTGGAAAAAGCAAGTAGTCACATAGAAGCTGGTGCAAAAAAAGTTATAATATCTGCTCCGGCAAAAGGAGATCTTAAAACTATCGTTTACAACGTTAACCATGAAACGTTAACAGGTTATGAGAAGGTAATTAGTGCTGCTAGTTGTACAACTAATTGTCTTGCTCCTGTAATGAAGTTATTATGTGATAACATAGGAGTTGAAAAAGGTTTTATGACAACGGTTCACGCTTATACTAACGATCAAGCAACTTTAGATGTTGCCCATAAAAAAGGTCACATGTCAAGGCGTGGAAGAGCTGCGGCTGCAAACATTGTTCCTGCTTCAACGGGAGCAGCAAGTGCGATTGGACTTGTTATTCCGGAACTAAAAGGAAAATTAGATGGTACAGCAATGCGTGTACCAGTTACCACCGGTTCTGTTATTGATCTTACCTTAGAATTAAAACGTAATGTTACAAAAGATGAAATTAATGAAATTTTTAAAAACAATCAAAGTGATACCATAAAATATACTGAAGAACCAATTGTTTCAAGTGATACCATAGGTATAACTTGTGGAGCATTAGTGGATGGGCTTTTAACAAACGTTATTGAGGTTGATAAAAAACAGTTAGTTAAAGTAGTTGCATGGTATGATAATGAGATGAGTTATTCAGCTCAGATGGTTAGAACGGCTAAATATTTTGTATGTAAATAAATGCACTGGTAAAACACTAGTGTTTTTTTTAAGTAATCGTGTTATAATGATTACATAGCATAGAAAGTGGTGAATGACATGAATGAATATGAAACAGAGGAAAAAAAGAAGTTTCAAATAACAAGGGGGATGATTCTTTTAGCTATTATATCTTTAATAATAGTAATAGTTATTACTTTTATTATAGTTAATAAAGTAAGAAGTAAAAAGCCAGAGTACACCACTTCGGATTTTCAAAAACTTGAATCTAGAATGGTTGAAGAAGCCCCTACTTATTTATCTCAAAAGAAAATAGAGCTTACAAGTGAAGAGATAAAAATAGATTTAAAAGATTTATTAATTGAAAATGGTGGATCAATTGATTCAAGCAAGGTTAAGGCTGCTAAAATATGTGACGGATACGTTTTAGCTTCTAAAATTGATACCGAAAAATACGCTTCATTCATAAAATGTAAAAACTTATATACCACTAGCGGATATATAAGTGATATTAAAGTAACGACTACTAAATCTTCAACCACAAAAAAGGATGTTGAAAAACCAGTTATTACGGTAATTGGTGAAAAAGAATTGACGGTAAATCTTGGTTCTGATTATCAAGATGCTGGTGCAAAAGCCATGGATAACATAGATGGAGACATAACTTCTAAGATAATTGTATCGGGAAACGTTGACACAAGTAAAATCGGATCTTATGTAATTACTTATACGGTAAGTGATAAACAAGGTAATAAAGCTACCGAAAAAAGAAAAGTAACCGTAGTTGCATCAGCTACCACGACCACTATTAAAAAAACCACGAAAAAATCAAATACCGCTTCAAACACAACTAAGCCGAAAATAACAACTACTAAGAAAATAACAACTCCTCCAACCATTACTTTAAGAGGTAGTAGTTACATAACTATCAACGTAGGCGAAGCTTGGGTTGATCCTGGCTTTATAGCGGTTGATGCAAGAGGTAATGATATAACATCATCGGTAACAAAACAAGGAACGGTTAATACTCAGGTTGCTGGAACATATAGAATTACTTACTTTGCGGTTGATACGTATGGGAATAGGGCATCTAAAACAAGAACCGTGGTAGTTAAATCAAGCTACATTAAATTACAAAGTATTAGTTTAACACCAAATTCATTTACTTTATATGTAGGAGGAAGCAAAACTTTAACTGTTAATTATTCACCAAGCAATGCTACGAATAAGACGATAACATGGAGTAGTTCTAATCCGTCTGTAGCAAGTGTTTCAAACGGAACAATAAGAGCTTTAAAATCTGGCGTTACATATATAACTGCCAAAGCAGCAGATGGAGTATCTGCTACTGTAAGTGTAACTGTAAAATAGGAATTTTCTTCCTATTTTTAATTAGATGATACTATGATCTGGAGGTTTTTCTAATGAAAAAGACAATAGAAGATTATGATTTGAATAATAAAAAGGTAATAATAAGATGTGATTTAAACGTTCCGATAAAAGATGGTAAAATATTAGATGATAATAGAATAAAAGAAAGTTTAAAGACCATTAAGTATGCAATGGATCATAATGCAAAAATTATTATCTTATCGCATCTAGGAAGAATAAAAAGCGAAGAAGATAAAATAACAAATACTTTAAGTCCAGTTGCAAATAGATTATCAAAATTACTTGGTATTAAAGTAAAATTTATAGATAAAACGCGTGGAACAGTGCTCGAAAAAGCAATTAATGATATGAAAGCTAAAGAAGTTATATTAGTACAAAACACCCGGTTTGAAGATTTTCCAAATAAACTCGAAAGTTCTAATAATAACGAGCTTGGTAAATATTGGGCCAGTTTAGCAGATATATATATAAACGATGCCTTTGGTACTTGCCATAGATCTCACGCGTCAAACGTTGGAATAGCTAACAATATACCATCAGGAATTGGATTTCTTGTTGAAAAAGAATTGAAAATGTTAGGAGATAGACTTAATAAACCATCTAGACCATATGTTGTTATAATTGGCGGGGCAAAAATGAATGATAAGATTAAGGTTATTGATAAACTAATAAAAAAAGCTGATTATGTTTTATTGGGAGGCGGTATTGCAAATACTTTTCTAGTTGCAAAAGGCTTTGATATGAAGGCATCTTTATATGATGAGCAAAGTATTGACCACGCAAAATATCTTATAGATAATTATTCAAATAAAATAATATTACCAGTTGATGGGTACGGAAGTTATTCTTATAAAGATAGTGAAGTTAAAAAATATTGCTTTTTAGATAATGTCTATGACTCTTTAATGATTTTAGATATTGGACCAAAAACGATAGAGTTATTTTCTAAATATATAAAAAGAGCTAAAACAATTTTCTGGAATGGTCCTGTTGGAGTATCGGAGTTTCATAACTTTGAGTACGGAACAAAAAAGATGTGTGAAGTTTTAAAGGAATCTAAAGCATGTGTTGTAATAGGTGGTGGTGATTCAGCTGCCGCAGCCATCCGTTTTGGTTATAAACAAAAATTTGAACACATATCAACAGGCGGAGGAGCTTCCTTGGAATACATAGAAGGTAATCCTTTACCTGCTATAGAAATAATTGATGAAAAATAGGTGTTTTATGAAAAATAAAAAGTTGAATTTATTAATTCTTTTTGTTGCTATGATACTTGTTTTGTATTTTACTTTAAAAGATGATTTTCATGGAATAATGGAAGAACTAGGAAAAGTTAATGTGATATTATTGATGCTTGCTTTTTTATTGCTACTTTCATCACTAGCTTTTAAAGCGGCATCGTTAAAAACCTTTGTCAAAAAGCACATAAAAAATTATTCTTTTAAGAATTCTTATATTATTACTTTAATAGGACAGTTTATAAATGGTATTACTCCTTTTCAGTCTGGTGGCCAACCATTTCAAATATATTTATTAAAAAAACAAGGTGTTAGAATATCGGATTCTACTAACTTAATGTTAAGGGATTTTATAGCATACCAAATTGCTTTGATTTTGGTTGGTATTATTTCAATACTAATAAACACTAATATTAATATAACGTCAGGAAATGTATACTTGAATTGGTTAATATTATTTGGTTTTTTAATAAATTTATTAGTTTTAATGGTTTTATTGACAATTTGCTTTGCCAAAACTACCGGAACGAAAATGGCTAATAAAATAATTCATTTTTTATTTAAATTTAGAATTACTAAAAAGTTTGGAACGACTGAACATAACGTTAAAAAAAGCGTGGAAAATTTTTATAAAATTGGTTCTGAAATAAAGCAAGATAAAAAATCAATGATAAAAGCTATTTTTTATAATCTTGTACATTTAATATTGTTATATTTAATTCCATTTGTTATTTTTAAGTCTTTTTATGTGCATTCGGTTTCAATATTAAAATCAATGGTTGCAATTTCATTTGTAATGTTAATTGGAAATTTTATTCCAATACCTGGCGCAACGGGTGGTATTGAATACGGTTTTTTAGAGTTTTTTAAATCCTTTGCAAAAACTTCAACATTAAAAGGTGTAATGCTTCTTTGGCGTTTTGTTACTTATTTTTTAGCAATGTTAATTGGTTTTATAACCTTAACTTTAATAAAGGAAGTGAAAAAAGATGAGAATAGGATTATTTACTGATACGTATCCTCCTTTTATTAACGGAGTATCAACTAGTGTATTAATGCTAAAACAAGGTTTAGAAAAATTAGGTCATCAAGTTTATGTTGTTACTGTAAATAGCGAGTCTTTTTCATATAAAAAAGAAGAAGACGTATTAAGAATACCAGGAATACCTGTAGGAATAATGGATTATAGACTTACAAGTATTTATCCATTAAGAGCTTTAAAAGTAATAAAAAAATGGAAATTAGATATAATTCATACTCATACAGAATTTGGTATAGGATCTTTTGCAAGACTAATATCAAAACAATTTAATATACCTTTGGTTCATACGTATCATACTATGTATGAAGATTATATTTATTACATAACGAAGGGATATTTTGATGCTGCATCTAAGAAATTGGTAGAGTATTTAACTTTATTTTTATGCGATAAAACAATTGACGAACTTATTGTCCCAACCCAAAAGACAAAAGATTTATTTAAGGAAAAATATAAAGTAAAAAGAGATGTTCATGTGATTCCATCTGGAATTGATACTAAAAGATTTCACAAAGAAAACATTGATTATAAATCGGTTTTAGAATTAAAAAAAGAATTATCTATAAAAGCAAAAGATTTTATAATTCTTTATGTTGGTAGGGTTGCTAAAGAAAAAAGCATAGATTTTTTAATAAATAATTTTAAATCTGTTTTAAAAAAAATACCAAGAGCAAGGTTAATAATAGTAGGAGACGGACCGGATTTAGCAGACTTAGTTGAACTAACCAAAAAAAATGGTATTGATAGAAACACCATGTTTACTGGAAGAGTTCCATGGGAGGAGGTACCTAAATATTATTCTTTATGTGACGTTTTTGTTACGGCTTCTACTTCCGAAACTCAAGGTTTAACGGTTATTGAAGCGATGGGAGCTGGTAAGCCAGTTGTTGCGATAAATGATGAAAGTTTCAACAATGTTATTACACATAAAAAAGATGGGTTATTATTTAATAATGAAACTGAGTATGTTAATTGTTTATGCAGCCTTTATAAGGATAAAAATCTTTATAATGAAATATGTAAAGAAGCTTTAAAAATAGCTTTGAAGTATAGTCCTGAGACATACGCAATGAACGTACTTAAGATATATAGAAAAGTAATTGATAAGGATACAAATGTTTTTAAAAAAACCGTTCATAATTTTAAACATGTATTTGAAAAAAGTGGTGGTAAAAAATGAAAAAATTATTAATTTGCAATCATAAAATGTTTTTAACTTATGATGAAGCAGTTATTCTTAATCAAAAAATGTCAGAAATAGATTTTTCTATGATAGATTTAATTATTTGTCCTAGTTATTTAAACTTTGATGTTTTTAAAGAATATAAATTAGGTGCACAAGATGCTTTTTATGAAAAAAGTGGTGCTTATACTGGAGAAATCTCTTCTTATGATTTAAGTTTAAGAGGTATAAAATATTCTATTGTTGGTCACTTTGAAAGAAGAAAATATGATACTAATAATACAATTAATCTTAAAGTTAAGGCCTTATTAAAAAACATGATGACTCCGATTTTATGTATTGGGGAAACAATGATGGATAAAGAATTAAGAAGAACAAGCGAGGTAATAAAAAAGCAATTGTATAGTGCATTAAATGATATTAAGTTGGAAGATAATGAACAAATAATTATTGCATATGAACCAGTATGGGCAATTGGTAACGGTAATAATTTATCAAAAAATGAAATAGAAGACGTTCTTAAATACATTCGAAAATTATTAAAGCAAAGGGAAATATCTAATTATAAACTTCTTTATGGTGGCAGCATAAATAAAAATAATATAAAAAACATTTTAACTGATGAGGCAGATGGTTATTTAATCGGTAACTCATCGGTAAACGTTGAGGAGTTACTTTATATATCAAAGTGTATAAAATAGTGTAAACAAAGATAAAATTAGACATTTTATCCTTTTCTTTTGTGTTAATGTTATGTTATGCTAAAATTGTAATAATACAAAGGGGATGTTTATATGCAAGATGAATTAGCAAGAAAATTTGAAGAACCTAACGTTAAACCAAACGATGGATATAATATTCCTCACTCAAAAAGGATAGAAAAAATAAGAAACACCATAGATGCTTTATTGGATATAAGACTTGGTTTGAGTGTTAAAAAGATTTTATCTCCTACCATTAAAAGAAATGAGCTTAGAGAAATGGTTGAAAAAGCTAAAGAAAAAGCAAAAGATTTAGAAGTATCAAACGAAATTGATAAGGTTTTTGATGAGTATTTAAACGTTGGGGAAAAGTCAAAAGATATATCGAATAATAATGCTTCAATTTTAAAATATGAGGTCGAGTCTAAAATAGATAAAGAAATAAATAATAAAACGCTTTCTTTAGAAGAAATGAAGGAAAATCTTGTGGAAGGATCTAATCAAGAAAAAGGAAAATCTAAGGTGTTAAGTAATGGTCATTATGGAAATTCATCATCGGATATCGCAAGTGCATGGCAGTAAAATATATATGTTTAAGGATGTAGTATTACATTCTTTTTTTATTCGACAATATGTGATAATTTAATTGATATTATAGTAATATAATGAATGTAGTTTTACGAGGAGGATATAAATAATGAAAGAAATTAAAGATAATGATGAACAAAAGGAAGTAAGAGTATTAGTGGTAGATGATAATGAAAGTTTGGTTGGAATGCTTAAAGAATATTTTGAGGATCACAAGAAAATAAGCATTGTAAAAGAAGCATATAATGGCGAAGATGCCATAGGTATTATAGAAAAAAATTTAGAAAATTTTGATGTTTTATTATTGGATCTTATAATGCCTAAAAAGGATGGTATATATGTATTAGAAGAATTAAAGAAAAGGCAGATACAAAAACCCGTCATAGTGGGAACTTCTTTTAATGCTGACGAAACAATTGCAAGGGTTTCAAAATATAATCCAAAACATTTCATATTAAAACCATTTGATATGTTAGATTTAGAAAGTAAAATACTAGATGCTGTAAGTTTTAAATTAGATAGTAACACCAAACTAAATTTGTATCATAATAATTTAGAAATATCCGTAACGAAACTTTTGCATGGATTGGGTGTTCCATCTCACATAAAGGGATATCAGTACATTAGAGAAGGAGTAATTTTAATGTATGAAAAACCAGATATAGTAGGTGCTATAACAAAAGAATTATATCCAGAAATAGCTAATCGGTTTGATACCACTGTATCAAGAGTTGAAAGAGCTATTCGTCATGCCATAGAAGTAAGTTGGAACAGAGGGGATATTGATTTGATGGAAGAAATATTTGGTCATAGCGTAGATTATGATCGGGCGAAACCTACTAATAGTGAGTTTATAGTTACTGTATCAGATAAATTGAGACTGGAGTTTAATAATGAAAAACAAAAAAGCCAATAAAATTGACTTTTTTGTTATTTTATTTAATTTTTAATAATTACATGGTATAATAATAAATATAGGAGGTATATAAATGATAATTGATAATGAAAATAAGATGTCTAGATTTTTTTCAAAAGTTTATTTTTGGATGTTTATCGGTTTAATTGTTTCTGGATTGACTGCGTATTTTACATCGGTAACACCAAGCATTAGAAACATTGTGTATGGTTCGTTTATATGGATAATTCTACTAGAATTTTTAGTTGTTATTCTTTTTACGTTTCTTAGAAAAAAAGTTTCTCCGTTTGTCGCGAAGATATTGTTTATAGTTTATTCAATAACAAGTGGTTTGACATTATCATCCGTGTTTTTAGTATATAAAATACAAAGTATTGGTATGGTGTTTATTTCATCTTCCATTATGTTTGGTTTGCTGGCTATTTATGGCTATACTACAAAAACAAATTTATCATCTTTAGGTAAGATACTTATTTTTGCTCTTTTTGCTATAATAATTATGTCGATTATAAATGTATTTGTAGGAAACGGACCGTTTGGTATAATGATATCTGTTATATCAATAGTTGTGTTTTTAGGACTTACTGCATGGGATATGCAGGCATTAAAATCAATGTATAATTATTACTCAAATGACGAGAAAGAATTAAATAAGGTAGCAATATATGGGGCTTTAGATTTATATTTAGATTTTATTAACATATTTTTACAATTACTTAATTTGTTTGGAAAAGAAAAGGATTAAAAAAGTGCCGACAATGTCGGTACTTTTCTTATACTAGTTCATATTCCCTATCAAATATATTCTTATTAGTAACGTATTTCATAATAAATTTGTTATCTTTCTTACAGATGATAATTCCTATTGTGCTTTCTTCATTAATTGTTTTTGTATTTTTATCTATATAATTCATATATGTTTCTATTTGACCTATATGGGCCTTTTTTAAGTCAGTTGCCTTTAATTCAATCACTACGTAACATTTATATATTATATTATATTATATAAATGCATATCTATATAATTATATCTATCTCCTAGTTTTATTGGATATTCATAATCTATAAAACAAAAACCATTACCTAATTCTTTTAGAAAATTAGGTAAGTCTTCTAGTATTAACTGTTTCAACATTCTTTCTGATATATTATTGTTGTTATAGGTATTTTTAATAAGTATAGGATTTTTAATGAAATCTTGTATTTTACTCCCGTCTTTATCATTTATTAATTTATCTTTGGTTTCTTCTGGCAATTTTTCATATTCTTTATTTTTAATTTTTTTTCGAAGTTCTCTTTTACTAAGATTTTGTTCCTGCGATATATTAATATAATATGTTATTTTATTAATATCATTTAAAGGTAAAAGTTCACAGTAATGAGACCATGATAATTTGGTCACCAGTGGCGACCATTTTTGATTTAGCATCAAATTATAGAATTGTCTCATTTTTCTAAGGATTCTTTCATTATATTTTTTTTCAACATCTACGATTAATTTTAAACTATAATTTTTAATAATACCATCACCATAGTGTTTTCCAGCTTCACTAAGTAACTTACCAACATTATAGTAAGTTTTTAAATCACTTCTGTTTTTAGAATAATCTTTTACTCTTTTATATACTTCATTATTTATTAGTTCATTTTTTATATCGTTATAATAATTCATCTAGTTCTCCTTTTTTTTGAGTAACTATAAAACATTGTCGAAATAATCTATACATAATTATAAAGTGTGTTATAATTCTAAATAGAAAATAGAAATATATTATTGCAAATATTATATAATCTTCATACCAAAGTATAGAAGAAAAGTAATATATAATAAATTAAGAAAAGATATACAAAAATATATAGTG
>CANRHO010000014.1 GCA_947630435.1 uncultured Bacilli bacterium | reverse complement strand
AGGAAGTCTGCAACTCCTCCTCCCGTGCTTTGTAGTACACACTCCTTCAAGGTTGATATTATAAATATAAAATAAATTTTGTTCAAGCTTTCATGACTATGTGTGCCTTGAACGAAGTGAAAGGAATGAAACTTAAAATGTCTAAGTTATATAAAAAAGTATTAACGGGAGTATTTATCTTCCTTTTTGCACTTTTGTTTAAAGTATCAAACATAGACGCAGCAAGTTGCAGGATAGGAATAACAGCTCCTTCCTCAGCTGTTGTTGGCCAAAGTTTTAAAGTAACTGTTACCGTATCTAGTGGTTCATCAATTGGTTCATGGGAATATACTTTGGGTTATGATTCATCTAAGGTAAGATTAAATAGTGGTACTTTACATGTGGTTGATTATGGTAATGGTAGTAAAAAATCAGCAAGTTATTCATATACTTTTACGGCCTTAAAATCAGGTATAGCAACATTTAAACCAGTTAATGCATCAGTTCTAGATTATACAAGTACCAATGAGTGTCTATCAAGTACGGGTTCAGCATCCGTCACAATGAAAACGCAAGCTGAAATAGAAGCAAGTTATAGTAGAAATAATAATTTAGGTTCGTTATCAGTTGAAGGAGCAGAACTTAGTCCTTCATTTAATAAAGATATAACAGAGTATTCAGCAACGCTTCCAGTTGACACAACGAAAGCTAAAGTTCTTGCAACTGCGGCCGATAGTACTGCATCCATTACTGGAGCAGGAGAAATAAGCGTTGTTGATGGTTTAAATAAAGTTGAAATAGTTGTAACTGCTCAACATGGTGAAAAGAAGACTTATACAATAAATTTAACGGTGGAAGAACTTGACCCAATAATGGTAAGGGTAAATGGTAAAAACTATACCGTAGTAAGAAAAAGTGGATTAGTTGAAAACATTCCGGTAGGTTTTGCGGAAACTAAGATAAAGATAGAAAATCAGGAAGTAGCTGCGTATCAAAGTGAGCTTACCAAACTTATCTTAGTAGCTTTAAAAGATGAAGAAGGTAACATTAGTTTGTTTATCTATGATAAAAATAAAAAGACGTATACCGCATTTAAAGAGGTAAAGGGAGCAGAACTTAATTTATTTATTTTAGATAAACCATTAAAAGACGTACCAAAAGGTTTTATAAAAACTACGTTTAAACATAATAACGTAACTTTAAATGGTTATAAGCTAAAAGATGATAAAGAAGGTATTTATTACTTGGTTTACGCACAAAATCTAGAAACTGGTGATAAAGATGTTTATCTATATGATAAAAAAGATGGAACTTTTCAAAGATATTATGAAGGTTTAGTTGATTTTAAAGAAACTCAAATTAAATATTTGTTTTATATATCAGCGTTTTTACTAGGAATTATAATATTAATTATCATGGTTAACATGTTTAAATCCATGTCATCAGAAGAAAAAAAGATAAAGAAATACCAAAAGAAAATTGATAAATTAAAAAACAAAGTAAATTATAGTAAAGATGAATATGATGAAAATAATAGTTATGATATAGATGATGTTGATGAAAGACCAGTAATAAAAAAGGTTGAGGAAGATGAATATGTTGCACCTAAAAAATCCAGAAAGGAAAAATTAAAAGAACTTGAAGAAGCTAAAAAAATTTTAAACAAAGATAAACCTAAATATAGAAGAGTATCATTAGAGGATGATGAAGATTAGAAACCTTTTATTGGTTTCTTTTTATTATGAATTTTTACAATTTAATTAAAAAAGAGCATAGTATCAAAAGAGTTTTTTATATACAATTAAGATATTATTTGCTATAATCTATTTGTAGAACTACATAAAACATAAGTATAAAAGGTGGTGTTAAAATGAGGCTATCAGTTATTGTTCCGTGTTATAATGAAAGTGATTCGGTAAATGAATTTTACGAACAAATAACAAAAGAACTGAAGAAAAAAAAGATTACTTATGAAATAATATTCGTAGATGATGGAAGTAAAGATGATACTGAAGAAAAGATTGAAACCATTGTACAAAATGATAAAAATGTTAAAATGATAAGTTTTTCTAAAAATTTTGGGAAAGAAGCTGCGATGTTAGCAGGTTTAGAAAATTCAAATGGTGATTATGTTTCAATAATGGATGCAGATATGCAACATAGTCCAGTAACTTTAATGGAAATGTATGATAAATTAATTGATAATCCAGATTATGATGTAATTTGTGCGTATAAGGCCAAAAGAAGTGATGATAAACCATTAAAGAGAGTATTAACATCTTTATTTTACAGGGTAAATAATAAGATTTCAGACGCTAAGTTATTACCAGGAGCCAGTGACTTTAGAATATTTAAATGTTGTGTTAAAGATGCCATTATATCATTAAAAGAAAAAAACAGGTTTTTAAAAGGAATTTTTTCATGGATTGGATTTAATACTATATATATACCTTATCAACCGGAAAAAAGGTTATATGGAACTTCTAAGTGGTCAATTTTAAAACTTATAAAGTATTCTTTAAGCGGTATGATATCTTTTTCAACGTTTCCTTTAAAAGCTATATTTATTGCTGGCACATTAGTATTTATTGTAGGAGTAATTAATTTTATCCTTATGGGCAATTTATCTTACAGAACAATAATCTTATTTGTTTCGATAATTATGATGTCGATTGGATTAATTTCACTTTATGTATCTAGAATATATAATAATACTCTTGAAAGACCTAATTATATAATCAAGAAAAAGATTGGTTATAATGATAAAGAAGTAAAAAAGTAATAATTTTGTTAATTATGATTTTTATGATAAAATTAAAATAGTGGTGATTTAAAATGCAAGATAAAATAATAGAAGTATTAAAAATAGTTATATCTGTAACGGCCTTTACTGCAGCATTATTTCCAATTGTAAAATGGATTAGTTATCATGTGGGAGCGTTAGATTATCCTAATGCTAGAAAAGTACATAAAAAACCTATGCCAGTTATGGGTGGGCTTATGATTTATCTAGGATTTTTGTTTGGATATATGTTATTTGCTCCTCAAAATACGCAAATGCTAGCAATATTAATAGCAAGTTTTATAGTTATTATCACGGGTATTTTAGATGTAATAAAACCATTACGCGCTAAAGAAAAATTAGTAGGTCAGTTGGTTGCAGCTTGTATAATTACGTTTTATGGAAAAATATTATTAAATGATATATCAGCATTTGGTTTTTATTTTAACTTTGGATGGCTTTCTTATCCGCTTACCATATTATTTATTTTGGCACTTATGAACTGCATTAATTTAATAGATGGTTTGGATGGGCTTGCCGCTGGGATTTCTACTATATTTTTTATAACAATTGGGGCTTTAGCATTTATATTACATAACATTGGAAGTTTAGAGATAACAATAGCATTTATAATGATAGGAGCTTGTTTAGGATTTTTAATATTTAATTTTAATCCCGCGAAAATATTTATGGGTGAAATAGGTTCTATGTTTTTAGGATTTATGATTTCTGTCGTGTGTTTATTAGGGTTTAAAGCGGTAACTCTTACGTCTTTAGTTGTACCTATGTTAATTCTTGCAATACCTATTTTGGATACGTTATTTGCAATACTAAGAAGAATAATTCACCATAAACACATATATGAAGCTGATAAACAACATTTGCATCATCAATTATTAAATAAAAAGTTTTCACAACGTACTACCGTTCTTATAATATATGGAGTTAGTGCATTATTTTCTTTAGCATCTATTTTTTACGTTTTAAAAGATAGAAAATATGGAATAATAATATACATTGTACTTGTTTTGCTTATTGCATGGGTTGTTTTAACAACGGACATTCTTACTGACAATGCAAAACTCCATTTGAAAAAAATATCATTTAAAAGCAAAGAAAAAAAATAATTATTTAACTAAAACATGATTGGTGAAATTTGACAATTATGTTTTTTTATGATAGTATATTCCTCGTTTTTAAAAAGGGGATGAAAAAATGTTAGAGAAAAGTTTTAAAATATTAGGTCTTAATAAAGATTATGATTATAAAAGCTTAAGTAAAGCTTATCATAATAAAGTAAAAATTATAGGTAAAAACAGATTATTAACCGAGTCTCGTGAACTTTTAAAAAGACATTTAGATTATTCATATAGTACTACTAAAATAATGGAAAAAATAATGAAAAATTACCCATTAACAAGAAATTTTGACATAGGACAACTATCCGAGGAAGAAATAGAAAAAGAATTAAATGATAAATCGGAAAAAGTAAGATTTAATCACATACTAAAATATATTAATTTAGAAGATGAAAAAAAGCCAAAATACTTAGATGATTTAAAAGAAGAGCTTTGTAATTCTTGTTTTGATTATGAGGAAAATCCAGAAGATACTATAAAAGCATGGAGTGTTTATAGTGAATTTTTAGATGTTTCACATTATGTATTAAAAAATAATATGAGAAAACAGAAAAAATGATTATATAAATAATGTATAAAAATGATTATATAAATAATGTATCGATGTGTACATTATTTTTTTTTATGATATAATATAAGTAATAATAGGAGGCTTACTAATGAATAATGCAGAACCAAAGATAAGATTTTATAGTATAGATGGTAAATTATTAGAAAATTTAGATTTTGATTATAATAACTTGGATGATGATAAGAATATAAAAATTTCTAAAAGATTTAATAAAGCTCTAAAGATAGTAATTCATAAGGATATTAGGTTTTTATCAAATAAATTATCTAAAATAGTTAAGGACATAACAAAAAAATTATCATCAAATGGTATTATTATTGAAAAAAAGATAGATGATAAAATTGAAAACATAGAATTGGTAATTAATGATATAGAAGCCTTAATTAGTGGTTTAATAATTGATAAAAATAACATTAAAGTAGGAATATTTTCATCTAATAAAAAAGAAAAAAGAAAAAAAATTGAGAAGTTAGAAGATAGTATTAATTATTTGTCAAGGTGTCAAAATGATATTATTTCCATAAGGGATGAATATATTAAATTAGATGAAAGAAACAAAGGATTAGAAGATTTATATCAGGAAGATGATGAAGAGGATTCTTTAAATAGTGATGATAATCCTTTAGAAAGAACGGTAAATTTTTACATGGCTAAAGAAAATTAATTATTTTTTGGGAAGTTGGTTATTATGAAAATACTTTTATATACAGAAAATGAAAAGATGATCGGTAAGTCAGGGCTCGGTAAAGCTATTAAACACCAGATAAAAGCATTAGAAAGTGAGAAAATAGATTATACATTAAACATTAATGATGATTATGATATATTACATATAAACACTTACTTTCCAAAATCTTACTTTTTAGCTAAAAAAGCAAAAAAAAATGGAAAAAAGGTTGTTTTCCATGCTCATTCTACCGAAGAAGATTATAAAAATGGGTTTATTTTTTCAAAACAAACGTCTAAATTATTCAAAAAATGGCTTATTAAATGTTATAGATTAGGTGATGTTATAATAACTCCTACACCTTATTCTAAAAGATTATTAAAAGGTTATAAGGGGTTAGAAAATAAAAAGATTTATGATGTTTCAAATGGAATAGAATTAGAGTTTTTTAAAAAAGATAAAATACTAGGTGAATATTTTAGAAAAGAATATGGATATAAAAAAGAAGATAAAATAATATTTGGTATTGGTTTATATATCGAAAGAAAAGGTATAATTGACTTTGTAGAGCTTGCTAAAAGATGCCCAGAATATAAATTTATATGGTTTGGATATAGTCCGTTAAAATTAGCTACTAAACCAGTTAGAAAAGCAATTAAAACAAGACTTGATAACTTAACTTTTGCGGGTTATGTAGAACCAAAAATGATAAAAGCTGCGATGAGTGGAGCTGATTTGTTTTTATTTCCAACTTTAGAAGAAACAGAAGGAATTCCAATAATAGAAGCTTGTGCTTGTAAATGTAATGCCATTATAAGAGATATCCCAATATTTGATGATTGGTTAGTAGATGGTAAAAACGTATATAAAGCAAAAGACGTTGATGAATTCGAAAGAAAAATAAAATTATTTTTTAATGAAAAATTAAGTGATCTAACAAATGAGGCTTATGAATTAGCTAAACAAAGAAGTATAAAAATAATTGGTAAAAAATTAAAGAATATATATGAATCATTATATAAATAAAAAGTTGTAGATATAAAGTGATCTTTATCTTCTACAACTTTTATTGCAATTACAATTATTACGATTAGTTAATATATCAAAAATAGACAATAAAACTATGATTGGTATAGAAATAATAAATAAAATGATAAATACTGGTAATAGTATTATAAAAAATATTAAAAATAATATCCACATAATTTTCCCCTCTATTAAATTAAATGATATATCAAAAAATATGACGATAATATAAAACCATGTATACGTAAATAAATTTATGTTTTGTTTCATAATTATTAAATATGTGTTATACTTTATTTAGTCGTTTGGAGGTAAGAAGATGAATTATAAGGCACCTAATCACATTGCCATAATAATGGATGGAAATGGAAGATGGGCACAAAAAAGAGGTTTAAAACGTACTAAAGGGCATCAAAAAGGGGCCGAAGTATTAAAAAAAATATCTGAATATGTGTATGATAAAAAAGTAAAGGTATTAAGTGTTTTTGCTTTTTCAACGGAAAATTGGAAAAGGGATAAAGAAGAAGTTGATTATTTGATGGACCTTTTTTTAAAAGCATTTAAAAAGAACTTTGATGTTATAAAACAAAAAGGAGTAAAAGTTATTTTTTCTGGATTAAAAGAAAAACTTAATGATAAGGTAATAAATGCTATGGAAAAAATGACTGAGGAGACCAAAAGTAATAAAAATGGTATATTTAATGTGTGTTTAAATTATGGCGGTCAAGATGAAATCGTTGAAGCAACAAAGAAAATAGCAGAAGAAGTAAAACAAGGAAGTTTAGATATATCTGATATAAATAATGAAGTATTAAATAAACATATGTTTAATGACTTACCACCTATTGATTTATTAATTAGAACGAGTGGTGAATATAGAGTTAGTAATTTTATGTTATGGCAAATGGCATATGCAGAATTTTATTTTACTGATGTTTTATGGCCTGATTTTGATGAAAAGGAACTGGATAAAGCAATTGAATCTTTCAATGAAAGGGATAGGAGATTTGGAGCGGTGAAGAAATAAAAATATTTCTTCATTTTTTTGTTTTTTGAAGGAAATTTTTAAAAAAAGCGGAGAAGTATTAAATAGAAGGAGAGAATATTATGAACTACTATAACGAAATAAAAAGCCTAATAGAAACAAAAGAGATTAATACTAAAGTAAGAAATATAGAAGAAAATAATAATACTTTAAAAACTTACTATGAAATAGGAAGGTTACTTGTAAAAGCTCAAGGTGGTGAAAAAAGAGCTAAGTATGGTGATAACTTAATTAAGAAATGGTCGATAAAATTATCTAATGAGTATGGTAAAGGATACTCTTTTGCAAATCTAAAAAACATGAGAAAATTTTACGTATTATTTAAAAAAAGCTACACGGTGTGTAGCCAATTAAATTTGTCGTGGTCCCATTATAAGTATTTGTTAAAGTTTAATGATGAAAATGAAAGAAATTACTATATAAATAGATGTATAGAAAATAATCTATCGGTAAGGGATTTAATAAATGAAATAAAAACAGATTCATTTGAAAGATCTACTATCAAAGACAAGGATAACATAAAACTAATTACCGAAAATGATAATAAAAAAACAACTTTATCCGATATGCTTAAAAACCCAATAATTATTAATGCTAATAATACTAATAATGTAAATGAAAAAGCATTAAAAAAATACATATTAAAAGAACTAGAACATTTCTTTTTAGAATTAGGTTTTGGTTTTACTTTTGTTGCATGTGAATACAAAATAAAAATTGGAAGTAATAACTATTTTATAGATCTTCTTTTATATAACGTTAGGCTTAATTGTTACGTTGTAATTGAATTAAAAAAAAGAAATCTATTACCTAAAGATATTGGACAAATAGAATTTTATATGAATTATATTGATAAATGTGTAAAAGAAAGTTTTAATAATAAAACAGAAGGTATTATTATATGCAAAGAAAATAATAAGTTAATATGCAAATATATATCTAATAAGGACATTAATATTATTAATTACTTACTAAAAGAAAAAGTAGAAACATCTGTTTCTACTTAATGTATCCGTTAGTTTTAAACCTTTCTATTGTTTCTTCTTTTGATGTTTCTCCAACAATTCTGTTTAGGGTTGTTTCTTCTTCGCCATCAACTATAAAAACTATTGTAGGAGTTCCTGATATACTAATGTATGATTTAAATTCGCTATATTCATCATCTGTTAACTTACTATTATCTATCTGATATATGGTTATGTTATATTCATTAAGAACGCTCTCTAAAATAGGTTTATAAGCTTCACAATGAACACAATCTTTATTTCCTATGTATAAAGCAAAAGTTTCTTTATTAGCTATCTTTTCCTTAAACTTATCTAAACTTATTTCTTTAATGTTTTTATTATTTGACGAACATCCCGTTACTAACATAATAAATACAAATACAAATATTAAACTTTTTATTATTTTTTTCATTTTATCACCCATAATAATTTTAACACTTATTATAAAATTAAACAATTATTTTCTTTATTTGTCAAAAAATTAACAATATGGTAATCGTTAGAAAATAAACAGTTTACTTTTTTTCTTTAAATATATATAATTAAATTGATACAAGGAGTGTGAAAGATGAAAAAGATATTAGAATTTATAAAAGATAAATCTTATTATTTTTTAGGCGGAACAATAATTATTTTTGTATTATTAATAATTATTAATTCTTGTTCTAGTAATTCTGGTAATAGTTATGAAAAGATTGAGAAAAAAATGGTTGATGCTGCTAAAAAATTTTATAGTGCAAGAAAAAATAAATTACCAAAAGAAGAAGGTAGTTCTGTAGAAGTTACTATTGGCACTTTATCTGATGCTGAATTGATGGATGAAGTTACCGATCCTAAAGATAAAAGTAAATCATGTACTGGTCATGTAGAAGTAACAAAAGTGGGAGACGAATATTCATATTTGCCATTCTTAACATGTAAAGGTAATTATGAACCAAAGTACTTAACTGATATTATTAAAAACGTTAAAACTGATGAATATGGAAATGGTGTATATACTATAAATGATGAATTGGTATATAAAGGTTCAGATGTAAAAAACTATATATCATTTAATAATCAATTATGGAGAATAGTAAAAGTTGATAAGGATGGTGATATAAAGCTTGTTCTAGCTAAATATACTGAAGATTCATATCCGTGGGATGAGGCTTATAACTCTGAAGCAGAATATAATTCTGGAATAACGACGGATTATTTACATACTGATATAAGAAAAACTCTTAATAATTACTATAAAAGTAATTTTGATAAAGATAATAAAGCAAAGATAGTATCAAAGAACTTATGTGTTGGAAAATATAATGAAAATGATGATTTTAGTGTGCAAAAAGAGTGTTCTATTATAAAAGAAAATGAAAAAATTGGTTTGCTTACAGCAACAGATTATCAAAACGCTAGTTTAGATACCAAGTGTTCAAAATTATTAAGTCAAGAGTGTAGTAATTATAATTATTTATCTGATAAAGAAAACATAAGTACATGGTTATTAAATATATTTTCAGAAAACACATATGAAGCATTTTATTTAAATAATATAGTTTATAAAACAACAGCTAGTAATTATTCAAACATTAACCCTGTTATATATATAACATCTAAATCAATTATATCCAATGGTAAGGGTACTATAAACAGTCCATTTATTGTAAAGTAGTTTACGAATAATAAAAACTATTGCAATTTAATTGACAAACTTTTCAAAATAGTTTAATATTTAATTATAAAATAAATATTTAGGAGGAAAAAATGGGAAATATATTTATGTTAGCAACAACTGATGTAAGTTGTGCTGCTGGTTCTGAAATAGTAAAAGTAATGGGAATCGTTAGACTTATTATGAATGTAATTTGTATAGCAGTTCCAATTGTTATGATTTTACTTGGATCTTTTGATTTATTTAAAGCAGTAACATCTGGTAAAGATGAAGATATTAAGAAGAAACAACAAACCTTAATTAAAAGGCTTATCGCTGGTGTTATAGTTTTCTTAGTACCTACAATAGTAAGTGTTCTTATGAACTTAATTGGAGTTAATGGATGGAGAGATTGTTGGAACAATGCTAGAAACGCACAATTTAAAGATTTGTTTAAAACCGGTGATGTATCTAAAAACTAGAAAGATGAAAAAATGATTAGTACGAAAATACTGATCATTTTTATTTGTATTTTTTTACAAAAAATGTTATTATGTATTTATAATGCTAGAATGTATGCAATACGTGAGGTGTACTTATGAAAAAAAATAGATTTTTATTATTAATATTCATAACATTTATTAGTTTCTTTATAAATAAAAATTTAATTGTAGCAAAAACTCAAAGTGTTAATTTATCTTCTTCAGGGAATTGTAGTAAATATTTTTCAATTAGGGATTCATCGGTTTATGGAGAAAAATCCTCTAATTTAGCTAACGCTGGTTGTCTATCTGTACACCAGGCATATGAAAAGGGAAAATTAAAATCATTCAAATATGTTGATGAAAGTCCAGTGTGTGATAGTAAACTTGATGAAGAATTGGATAAAACAGATTTGGTAACAACTGCATGGTATTTTGAAACTCCTGATGGTAAGGCAATTGATAAAAATGCAAGTTTAATAATAGATGTTTATTCTGGTAGTAATAAAGTTTGTTCTGATACAATTACTGGCTTTAATACTGATAAGAAAACTGTAAAAGTAGCTTTAAAACATGATAAATTAATACAATCAGTTACTTTAAAAGGGACTTTTAAAAATTATAATGATACAGTAAATTCTGAAATAGTTTTAAAAATTGTAGAAAGCACAAGTAAAACAAAACTAAATACTGAAAAGGGAACAAGAAAAGGTGTTGTAAAGCAAGATGAAATATCAACTAACTCTGATGGAGAAATAATAAGTTCTTCAAAAACTAGTTGCACGGATGTAAGTAGTTTAATTCATGATTATTGGAGTTATGTTATGGTTATTGTGCCAATATTACTTATTGTGATGATATCAATAGATTTTTTTAAGGCGATGAGTTCTAGTGATGCTGATGCTATAAAAAAAGCAGGAGCCAATACAGTTAAAAGAACAGTAGCTGCAGTTGTTTTGCTTGGATTACCAGCTTTACTTGGTTTAGTATTTGATTTGCTTGGAGTGCCACTTTGTATATAGGAGGTTAAGGTATGAATATATTGATTAGTTTCATAGGTCCTTTTAGGGCAATAGCTATGGCTATAGATGGCGTTGCATTTAGTTTACTTGATAATGCTTATAATGTTGTTATGGAATTATCAACAGCAGAATTTTTAAAACATGAAACAATAAGTAGTCTAACTACCAACTTATACATATTAGTTGGTGTTGTTGCATTTTTTAGGCTAGCTTTAGTTTTGGTTAATGCAATAATAGATCCAGAAAAATTAAATGAAAAAGGAAAAGGTTTAAGTAATATATTCTTCAGGGTAGTTGGTATGGTTATAATTTTATTTATTACTCCATTTTTGTTTCAAATGTCATATGAATTACAAGGAAAGATTGTAGGCTTGAAAAATTCCGGAAATTCTGAAAATATTATATTTAAAACGATTTTAGGTGATAAAGCTAATATGGGTGGCGCAAATGCAGGGAAATCACTACAAAATATAGCACTTTCATCTTTAATTACAGTTAATGATGAATATGTTGAATCATTTTCACCATTAGAATGCGTTTCAAATGGCAATGATACTTGTACTAATCAAGGGGGATACGTCTATGATGATTCTAATGGAAAATGTGATTGGGATAACTGTAAAGAAGCCATATCATTATATAATGATATGTATGTTAATGAAGATATGTCACCGAATAAACTTGCTAAATATGCAGGAGTTAGTAAAAAAATTGACGGTGAGGAGATATACGTTTATAATTATATGTTTTTAATAACTACTTTCGTTGGTGGTTTTATGACATACATAATAATTTCATTTGCAATAGATATTGCAGTAAGAATGTTTGAATTGGTTGTTTTGGAAGTATTATCTCCACTATTTATTGCAACATTTGTTGATCCGAAATCAGCTCAATCAGGACCATTTAAAAATTGGCTTAGTGCAGTAGGAAGAAGCTATGCAAATTTGTATATAAAACTTGGTATTTTAGCACTAACAATATTATTAATATCTTTTATTAATCAATCGCATATGTTCCAAGCTATGGATGCTGGAGTGTCTGGTTTTGCAAAAATAATTACGGTTATAGGTTTATTAATATTTGCTAAGAAAGCGCCTAAGTGGATTATGGATATGATTGGTATTAAAGGTGAAGATGGATTAGGTGGATTATCTATTGGTAAAAAACTTGGAGGAATGGCACTTGCAGGTGGACTTGCTACTAAAGCCGGTGAAGGATTAAAAAAACAAAGGGATAAACTTGTAGATCATGGTAAAAAGAGATTAGGTAATGCTGCTAATAAAGCA